>NZ_JAMYLP010000017.1:0-84759 GCF_040318085.1 Mesorhizobium sp. M1322 | reverse complement strand
GGGGCCAAAAAAGGGGGTCTGAAGATCAAGCCCTTGGTCGCTCCCGCGGCGGCTTGAGCACCAAGATACACATGGCCGTTCGCGGATTGGGGTGCCCTGTGCGGTTCACGCTTACTGCAGGGCAAAAGGGCGATGCGCCGCAAGCCGCAGCCTTGATCGAAGGACTGTCCGCCGACGTGGTCATGGCCGACACCGCCTATGACGCCGACTATTTACGCCAAGCCATCGCCGCCAAGAATGCAGTTGCTGTCATACCCAACAATCCATCGCGCTCACTCAAATATCCGCTCGACAAGCACCTCTATGCCCAGCGTCATCTCGTCGAGTGCTGCTTCTCCAAGCTCAAGCAGTTCCGCCGGGTCGCAACCCGCTTCGAGAAAACCGCCCGCAATTACCGCGCCGTTGTCACTCTCGCGGCTATTGTCCTATGGTTGCGGTAACTGTCCACACGGCCTAGAGCCTGTCACCGGCACGAAAGAAGCCCGCGGCATTCGCGCCACGGGGTTGAGATAAGTCAATCACTGAAACGGTAGCGGGGGTTAGATCAGCTCTTTACGACAGCAGCTGTCACTTTCTCGGAGACGTAGCCGAGACTGTTGCCAATGATCAGCGAAATCACCACAGCTGCCGCTACCTTGCTGATGCCGCTTGGACCCTCGCCATAGGCGGCAGCGCCAAGCAGAAAAAGTGCCGCAGTCGTTGCGTAGCCATAGACCGCTGATGGAATCGCACTCAGCAATGGCAGCTTGGCAGCGAAAATCAGAACTACGATTGAAACGCCGACGCAAATGCCGGCCGTGAGAGCCGTAACACCGATAGACGTCAGTGCTATCAATGCGCCGGCGGCGCAGATCGCTCCCCAAAGATTTGCAAGCGCCGAATTCTTGAACCCGGCTTCCTTGCCGCCACAGTGATAGAAACTCCCCCAGCCCACAAATACCGCCCAGATCAGCAGATAGGGGTTGCCGATGGTGATCGCTGCCCAGGTTGCAATGCCGCCCATAATGCCGATGACGACGGCCAGTCCTGTAATAAGATCCATATTGTCCTCCCATTTTTCCAAACTGCGAAGCAAAGAACTCGTTTCAGGACCACGCTTCGCTGACGTCCCGATTACGGAAAAGCCATGGCATCAGCCGCGGCGCCCAAGAAAGGCTTGCCGGGACCGGCAAGCGAACCAAAACGCCGGGCCCGCTCCGTGCAGGCCCGACCAGACGCTTCAGGGCACGATGACGCCGCGGCCGGTGAACCGACGGTTCTTGAAATCGTCGAGCGCGGTGTTGATGCTGGCGAGGTTGTATTCCGTGTAGTGCATCCTCACCTTACCGTCGGCGTTGAGCTCCATCAGTTCGACAAGCTCGGTGAAATTGCCGACCAGGCTGCCGCCGATGTTGATCTCCTCGATGACGAGATGGGCGGTCGGCACATTGATATTGCCGCCATAGCCGACGACGAACAGTTGCCCGCCCTTGCGCACCATCTTCCAGCAGATGTTCTCGATACCGAGTTCACCGACGAAATCGATGACCACATGGGCGCCGCCGCCGGTGATTTGGCTGACCTCCTCGACGATGTTCGGCCCACCATCGAGGACGAAGTCCGCGCCGAGATTCTTGGCCAGCACCTGTGCTGCCGGCTCGCGATCGACGGCGATGATGCGGCAGCCCGAGATCGCGTGCAGCGATTGCAGCGCGATGTGGCCGAGCCCGCCTATGCCGAGCAGCACACAATAGCTGCCTGGTCGCAGCAGTTTGGCGGCGCGCTTGGCGGCGCGATAAGCGGTGATGCCGGCGTCGGCAAGCGGCGCCACCTCGATCGGCGTGACGTTGGCGTTCAGCTTGATCAACGAACGCTCGCTGGTAATGAAATACTCCGCGAAACCGCCATTCATGCCGAGGCCCGGAAATTGGCCGTTATCGCAGTACATATCCTCGCCGTGGCGGCAGTTGAGGCAGATGCCACACGAGCGGAAGGGGTGGCAGATCACGGCGTCACCGCGCTTGACCGACCTGACGCCGCTGCCGACCTCCTCGACCCAGCCTGCATTTTCATGGCCCATGATGTAAGGCAACAGCGTGCCTTCTGGGTCCATCGTCGGCTTCCACACACCCTCGATGATGTGGAGGTCGGTACGGCAGAGGCCGGCGGCACCTACCCGTACGATGACCTCGTCGGGAGCGGTAATGGTCGGCGCCTTGACCTCCTCGACCCTGAGTTGGACGTTCATGTGCGGATCGTATTCGTACAGTCTGGCAGCTTTCATCGTCGTATCCTTTCAACGTCGAGATTGTTCGGATTGCTTCAGGCGCGGCCGAGCTTTTCAGAGCCGCCACCGCGAGCCGGTCCGGCCGTCGGGTCCTCGTCCTCGGCGAGATGGCCGATCAGCGTTTCGGTGGTCAGGATCAGCGTCGCCACCGAAGCTGCGTTGGCGAGTGCTGTGTAGGTGACGCGGACCGGATCAATGATCCCTGCCTCGAACATGTTCTGGTAGCTGCCGGCAGACGCGTTATAGCCGTAGCCGCCGTTGATGCGCGTGACTTCCGCCACCACTGCTTCGGGATCGGCGCCGGCATTGACGGCGATGCGCCACAGCGGCCGCGACAGCACCGATCGCACCAGGCGCACGCCTTCGGCGACATCGCCGTCGACGCCTGCCGCCACCTTGTCGAGCAGCGGCGCGATCTGGGCAAGCGCCGAACCGCCCCCGGCGACCACGCCCTCTTCGGATGCGGCGCGTACCGCATTCAGCGAATCCTCGATGAGCTGAATGGTTCGCTTCTGCTCGACCGGCGTGACACCGCCGGCATAGAGAATCGCAGTGCCGCCAGAAAGCTTGGCCAGGCGCTCGCGCAGCTTGTCCTGGTCGATGTTCGGCGGCGAAGCTTCATACTGCCGCTGCACCTGAGCGCGACGCGACGCGATTGCCGCGTGATCGCCGCCGCCGCGGATGATCGAGGTGTAGGACGAACTGGTCTTCACCCGGTCAGCCGTTCCGAGATCGTCGGCGGTGATGTCCTCCAGCCGGCCGCCGAGGTCGCGCGCGATCACCTTGCCGCCGGTGATGATCGCCAGATCCTCCATCATCGCCTTGCGCCAATGGCCATATTCCGGCGGATGAACAACGAGGTATTTTCCAGGTCCCTGCTTGCCGAGCAGCGTCACCACAACTTCCGGCGACATTTCCTCGGACACGATCAGCAGCGGCCGACCATCCTCGGCGGCAATGCGGCGAGCCGCATCCAGCGCCTCGGGCTGCTTGATCTTGAGATCGGTCATCAGGATGTACGGCCGTTCGAGAACAGCCTCCATCTTTTCGTGGTCAGTCACCATGTGATGAGAGAGATAGCCGCGGTCGAAGGACATGCCCTCGACCACATCGAGAGTGGTCTCGGTGGTGACGCTGAAGTCCGTGGTGATGACGCCTTCGGCCCCCACCCGCTGGTGGGCTTCCGCCACCAGAGCGCCAAGTTTGGCATTGGTCGCGGCGATGTTGGCGACGGACGCCAGGATGCCGTTGCCCTTTGCCGGCTTGGCCGAAGCCTTGAGCGCCGCCACCACCGCTGCCACGGCAAGGTCTATGCCCTTGCACAGATCGACGGACTTCACGCCGCGTTCATTCGCCTCCACACCGCCCTGGATGAGAGCGTTGGCGAGCACGATGGCAGTCGTGGTACCGTCGCCAGCGACCTCGTTGGTCTGCATCGAGACCTCGCGGACCACTTGCGCGCCCATGTTTTCGAAACGGTCGTGCAGCTCGATCTCGGAGGCGATGCTGACGCCGTCGCGGGTCACCATCGGCGTGCCGATCGGCCGGTCGATCATGGCGTTCATGCCCTTGGGGCCGAGCGTCGGCTCGACGGCAGCGGCCAGCCGAAAGACGCCACGGGCGAGAGCGCGGCGGGCGTCGGAATTGTGAAGCATTGTCTTGGGCATGATTCCTCCTTCCGCCTTACGGGCGGGTTGTTGGTTAGGGGCCTCGTGCGGGGAGGCCGTTGTTTTCGGCTCTACTTCAGGCGGTCGGCGCGGCTCGTGCCGGCACGCGATCCATGATGAAATCGACCAGTGTCGGTTCGCCCTCGACCACATCGAGTTCCTTGTATCTGGTCTGCTTGAGTCCACGGCACAGCGCGCCGTTGAACTCCATGTTGACGCGCACACCGCGCAGTTCGGCAAGATGAGCACCGAGCGCGGCGGGCGGTAGGCGTTGTCCTTCCCAGGTCACGAAGACGGGATCATCCGCCCGGCGGTCGGGAAAACGCTCGATCAGAGCCGCCCGGTATCTCGGCTTCTGGTTGGCCGCTTCGCCCGCTTCGAGCCGCGCGACGTCGTATGCCGGCAGGTCCATGCAGAGGATTTCCCGATCCGTCAGACCGTGCTGCCGGAGACCCCGCAAGACGGCCTCCTGGCGCCGCTTGAATGCCTTCATCCTGAAGGTTTCGCGCAAAGCGCCCAGATCCTGATCCTCGGCAAGTTCGACGAAAATATCGGCGAATGTCTTGCCGGCTTCCATGCCGCGATTGACCTCTTCCGCGAACATGTGGTCGTGCAGCTTGACGCGATAGGCCGGCGCCCAGGAGAGCTGGTCGAGCGCCTTGCGGACGCCGTCCAGCATCAGGAACGCGAAGTTGGGCGAGCACCAGTAGGTCGGCAGGCGGAAATCTATCTCCACGCTGCCATCGCTCGCCATCGCGGCCCGCTCGACGAAGCCCATCTCAGTAATAGGTTCGTCGAGCTCGGGGTCGTTGACCTCACCAAGGCACCGCCAGAGCTCCTTCTCGCGGTTGCCGGAAACGCTGGCGGCGGTTGCCATGGCCCCTACTCCGCCGCGATGCTGAAGGGCGAACTGGCGAGCGCCTTCTTCTTGGCTTCGATGTCGATGTCGTAGAGACGCGCGGCATTGAGGCCGAGGATCTTCTCCTTGATCTCGTCGGTCAGCTGCACGCCGCGTTCTGCGGCGATGTCGTCTGGGATCTGGTAGGCCCAGAATTTCTCGACCAGCCAGCGTGGCGTCCAGATCGCGTAGTCGGAACCGAACAGGATTTTCTCCGGCCCGAGCCAAAAGAGCAGTTCGGCGATGACTTCGCCGAAGTAGCGCGGGCGGGAATGGATGAAGGGCAGCGCTACCGCAAGCCCACCGAAGACGTTGGTTTCCTGCGTCGCGATCCAGCAGAAATCGTCGAGGCGCGGCAGGCCGCAATGCTCGATGATCCAGTTGAGGCCCTGGAAATCCGTCGCCGCGTGATCGACGTCATGCACATCGAAGGCATCCTTGCTGAGCGGCAGGATCGTCGGGCCCTTGTGGACGTGGATGTTCCTGATGCCGAGCTTGCCGCAGAGTTCAAAACACTTGTAGGCATCGGGATCGGTGAGCTTCCAGCCCTTGGAGGCGCCGTTCCATTCGGCCGTGTACATCTTCACGCCCTTGACGTCATAGGTCTCCTTGAGGAAGTGGATGTACTCAAGCGCCTTTTCGCCATCGCGCGGATCGAAGGCGCCATTGACGATGAAACGCTCGGGATAGAGCTTGGCCACCTCGGCGTTGCGCTCGATCGTGTTGAAGCCGTTCTTGTAGAAGTCCTTGAGATAGGTCGACTGGACGATCGCAATATCATCTGGACCGTCGATGAACAGGTCGCGATAGAGATCGTCGGCACTGTATTTCTCGAACTTGCTCTTCTCCCACAGCTGGTCCTTGGGGCTCAGCCCCGTGTGATAGGCGTAGAAGCAATCGATAAACTGCTTGCCGTGAATATTCTTCTGGTTTTCGGGGCTGCCGTCCCAGAAATGGGTGTGGCCGTCGACCACGAAGATTTCCTTGCCTTCCGGTGTGATGAACATGGTTCCCTCAGCCTGATTGCGTTGATCGGGGCGGCGCGCCGCAACCAAGCGGCGCGCCTGATTGATTTTTTGGCGTCTATTCGATGTATTCGAACATTTCGTCCATGTTGCCGAACAGGATCACGGTGTTGTCGTCGATGCGCACCATCCGCCCGTAGTGGGTGGAGCTGTTGACCTCGAAGGTTTCCGCCGTCATCTCGCGGCCGAGATATTCGCTGATCTCGTCCATTTTGAAGATCAGTTTGCCGGTGCCGTCGATGCGGATCATCGCCGGTTGGTAGGTGACGGTTACGTTCGGCTTCAGGCCCATGAATTCAGCGATGGCCCTGGCTTCCACCGAGTCGTTCATGGTGACGCCGCACTGATGCGAGATCGTCTGTTCGAAGGTGATGTCCTTCATCGCCCTGAAGATGTTGGATTGCGATGCGTCGCGTGCTGCAGTTGACATGACAGTTCTCCCTGTGTCAGCGCTTGAGGCCAAGTTCGCGGAGTATCTGACCAATCCGTTCCTCGGATTTGGCACGGACATCCGCAAAGGCGACCGGCTTGGAATGCGGCATCGACCAGATCGGCTGCAGGCCGGTGGCTGCCTTGTCGGCGAGCGCGCCGTGTTTCTCGACCCAGCCCTGGAAGAGCTTCTTGTTGGCCGCGCCGTGCTTCTCGTCGTTGGCGAGCACGTGCATGAGGTCGATCGTGTTGGCGAGGTTGCGTTCGTAGTCGGCCTCGGCTGCCGAGATCACCGCAGGCGTGATGAAGTCATGGTTGGCGGCCGCGATCTGCATCAGGAAACCTGAGCGGAATGCTTCCCCGACCAGCGGTTCGAAGACGATGTTGGTGGCGAAATACTGTTCGAGATAGTCGGTCGCGCCCATGATGGTTTCGACCGCCTCGCGGGTGCCTTGCCAGTTGTTGTCTTCGAGCCAGGTCTTCTTGCCGAGTTCGTCGTCCCAGCCGGGAAGGTCCATGCCGATCTCGGCAAGGTAGAGGGTGATGTCCTGCGCAAGCCGCAGCTTGTAGGACGAGTTGGTCAGCGTGGCGTTGTTGATCATCTGGGTGTAGCCGTAACGCTGCGCCTGCATCAGCGAGGTGCCGAGCCCGAATTCGGCATGTTTCCAGGCGCCGAGCTGCGTCTGCAGAATCTTGACCCAGGCCTTGTCGAATGTCTTAGGCGCCCCCGACTTGCGGGCGTTGTTGATGACGCTCTGCACCATCGTCTCGATCTTCGACTGGCGCTGGTAGTGCGTGCGTTCCCACTCCTGATCGGGGGCGCGAAAGGCATGCCAGTTGGAGCTCTGCGCAGCGGTGTTCTGCTTGACATAGGCGCCCTTGCCGTCGGCAAAGGAGATGATCCAGTCCTGGATCAGGTAACGCTCCGGGTCAGGCTGTACGTCGACCGTCATGTCTTCGTAGTGCGTGGCGCGCTGGCCCTTCGGGTCGAAATACCGGTACTTCCGGCTGTCGGAGTCGGCAAAGATCGCCGCGCCGGCGGCTCCGGATCCGACTGAACTCGAAATAGCTGGCATAGTCTTCACTCCCTTGTTGCAGTTGAGGTTGCAGTTGCGTGGCCGCCCTCAGTGGGCCGGCGTTGCACCTGCCGATGTGGTGAACTTGTCGAAGAAGATCCGCTCCGTCTCGAACCCGTTCATGAATAGAACCGGCTGGAGCGCATCGATCATCGGTGGCGGGCCACAGGCATGGACATCGCCCTGCCCGTCGACCGCAAGTTGCTTGAGCTTGGCGTCAACACTCTGGTGTACGAAACCGCGTTCGCCTTCCCATTCGGCGTCATCAGTCGCGTGCGACAGCACGGGAATGAAGGTGACGTCGGAATGGTTACCGACCAGCTCGGCGATCCTGTCGAGATAGAACAGGTCGTTGCGGGTGCGGGCGCCGTAGAAGAAATAGACCGGACGTTTCTCGCCGCTCTTCAGATGGTCGTTGAGGATCGACCAGATCGGCGACATGCCCGATCCGGCCCCGACCAGGATCAGGGGTCCTTGCCGTTCGTCCCGGCGGAAACAGGTTCCGTAAGGTCCGACGACGGTGACCTCGGCTCCGACCTTGATGCCTCCGGAATCGAGTTCTCCGGAGAACTTTCCCTCAGGGTATTTTTTGATGATGAAGCAGAGTTTTTGGGTTTGGTCCGGCGTATTTGCCATGGAGAACGAGCGCGTAATCGTCTCCCCTTTTTGCGTGGTAACCGTGATGTCGACATATTGCCCCGCCCAGAACTTTATCGGCGAGCCGAGTTCGATCTCGATGCCGCGAATGTCGTGGGTCAGGTGCTCGATCCGAGCAATCCGGCCTTTGAACGTCTTCACGGCGATCGCTTTCGCCAAAATCTCCTCGTCGTAGTTGAGAAGCTCGACTTCCAGATCGGAGTAGGCGATGCAGCGGCACAAAAGGACGTGGCCGCTCTCCTTCTCCATGTCGTTCAGCGCGAAGGTCGAGTATTTGAGCATGTCGACTTCGCCTTCGAGCAATACGCTTTTGCAGGCGGAGCATTGCCCTTCCTTGCAACCGTGCGGCAGCGCGATGCCCTGGCGGAACGCGGCGTTGAGCACCGTTTCGCCATTTTCGACATCGAATTCGACGCCGACTGGGCTGAGCCTGACCGTGTGGGTTTCCGACATACAGACCTCCAGTAAAGAGAAGGGGCGGGACGAACCCGCCCCTTGGCCTGATCAGTTGCAGGGATTGATTGTGAAGCCGGCCCGGTATTCCGCCAGGTGCTTCTCACGGTCCGCGGGCGACATGGCACGCAGCGCGTTGAGCGGCGATCCGAGCTTGTTGCCGCGCACGTCGTCCAGCGTCCACATCTCCTTGTCGTCGAAGCGCATATGCGGCTGCGGGACGAGTGTCTTGCCGTCGGAGCGGACGAAGTTCAGGTCCTTGATCGCATCGGCCAGATCCCAGCCGTCATAGAGCGTCTCCCACTCGCGCTTGCCACTGAAGCGGCCCATCGCGGGTGTCGGGCGGCCCTCATACTCGTCGGCGAAGGCCACGGTGGCGGTCCACTTGTCGAGCTCGTGGGCGAAGGTGTGCAGCTGGCCATCGATCTCGCCGACCACCATGTCTTCGCGGATCAGGCAGGGCACAAGGCAGGACCAGCAGCGGTGTGGATAGACGTAGCCCACGTCGCTGTTGAACAGCAGCACCTTCTCGCCCTTGTGGCTGAGCTTGGCGTACCATTTCCAGAAGTCGCCGAATTCGGCGTACCAGCCCGGATACTTGTGCTCGAACCACTCGAAGTCCTTGTCGGTCTGAGCTTCGATGCGCCAGAAATTGACCGGCCAGCCGACCGCGAAGAACTGCCCGACCTTGTGGACGTAATTCTTCTTGGTGATGCGTTCCCAGGCCGCCTGGACGTCGTCGTGATGGACCTTGATGCCGTATTTCTCGAGCGGCAGCATGTAGGTGCGGTAGTAGTCTTCATAGATCCAGCGGTGCCACATTTCCGCGTAGGACTCCTTGTTCTTATCGCGGTTGGTGGTGCCGTATTCGATGAAGGTGCCTATGGCCGCATCGACGATCGCGTGGTTCTGCCAGAAGGCATAGCGCAGGTCGCGCTCGAGCAGCAGATGATTTTCCGGCTCCTTGAGAGCCGCCATCAGCAGTGAGTGGCCATTACCGATATGCCGGCTCTCGTCGGACTGCACCGACAGGAAGACGGTCGGCAGCGCATAGTCGCCGTTGCGGGCGGCTTCCGAAGGCATGGCGACAAACAGCGTGTTGGTGAAGGCGGTTTCGGCCACCACGGTCAGATACATGCAGGCGGCAGTCATGGTGTCGCCGGTGATGAAGCCTTCCGCGAACTGCCGGCCGATAGTCGTGGCGTAGCATTTGCCGAAGGCTTCCTCGGTGATGTCGAAGCCAGCCGGATCGATGTAGTTCTCCATGTACCATTTCTTCAGGTTCATCTGGATCGTCGAGTGCCGGAACTCGTCGATCATCTGCATCGTGAAGCCGGTCCTGAGTTCCTCGCCAGGAGCGATACGGGCGACCATCGCCATCGAGCGGGCAGCCGAGATTTCCGGGAAGGGAATGATCGCCAGAAAGAGTTTCATCCACTCGACCCAGCGCGGTTCCACATTGCGGAACATGTCGCCGCGCAGCGCCGCATCCAGCGCGCCGTAGACCCGGTTGTCCTTCTCTTCCTGCATCGGGAAGTACGACCGCAAAACCTGTTTCATCGGGTCGCGCGGCGTCTTGTTGATCTTGTAGTCCGTCGGAAACGTCATCGCTTCCTGGACGTAGGAAGGATTCCAGCCGAGATCGGCAATCTTCTTGGTTGCCTCGCCCACGGAGATTCCGCGTTGTGAGGTAATCTTGTTGAGCGTCAGAGACGTCATGGTCATAAGCCTCCACCAGGTTTGAGCCGCAGGTCCCTTGACCCCGGCATGGAGCGGCGCACAGCACCGCTAGTGAGAGTGCGAACGGCACGACAAGGGTTGCGCGTTCAGGCGCGACTCATGGTCCGGCCATTCAAGTGGATCGCGGCAAAGGTTTTAGAGGCGTCTGGCAGAGATCCTCGGCGCCAACCGCATTTGCGATGGGCGCATCGAAGCGGACGTGACTGGTTCCCTGCTTCCTTCGTTCCTTCGTTCTTTTGGCACCGCGTCAAAAGCGCGATGGGCTTCTTATGGAAATGTATAAAGCAAGCGCCGTGCCAATTTGAAAATGGCGCCCATGGCCGGCGCAAAAGCAAATCGCTGCCCGTTCGGCGCGTGAAGAGAAGGTCAACCGTAACGTTCTTTTACAATTGTAACGTACGCATGTAATATTTATACATAGCTCGCAAATGCAATATATCTAGTTAGCAGGTGCAGCATATACAAAAACGCGCATCATCTATTTAACAATCGTTCTTTCTCTACTATTTGAATGCGATGGCTATGGACGAGCATGGCACTGGAGAAAGATCGTGGCGAACGACAGAGACAGCGGGTGGCCGCCCGAGCGGATGTCCAGCCAGGGCGATGGTGTTACCGGCGATCTTGTCAGGCTGATGCCTCGCGACCTGATCTTTGTCATGCGCTTCATGGGCGAGAGCCAACATCGCCTGCAGAGCCACTTTCAGGACTTCATCCGGGCCGAACTTGCCGCCGGCGGCGTCACCACGGAAACGCATCCGATGATCCATCTGTTCATCGAGAACCATGCGATCCTGTTGCGCGACTTCGTGTTTTCCGGCGTTTCGCTGTCGCGGCAGTTCCGCGTCGAGGAGATCGAGCGCCTTACCGGCGATACGACATCGATGATCCGCGTCGACATCTGGGATCAGCTCAAGAGCCACATCGAAACGGCCGAAAAACAGTTCCAGTCGCAGGCCAGCACATTGCCCAAATTGCTATCGGCTTTCGAAAATCCACCCGGACCGATGGCTGGGACCGAAAAATGATGGAGGATCCGATGGGGCAAACCACCAGGCGTGACATATTGCTCGCCCGCCGGCTCGATCTTGTCGCCAACGTCTCCGCGCTGACTGCCGAGGCGCTGCGGCTCAATCAGAAACGCGCCGGTATCGAGATGGATGTGCTGCGCCTGGAACTCGCAATCGGCAGGAGCGGCGCCAGCGCGCAACTGGTGCAGGATTTGCATGAGGCGGAAGAGAGAGCCGCGGCGGTCATGCAGGAAGTCGCGAGGTGCGAGCAACGCATCGCCGCTGCGGAGGGTGAGGTCGAGGACGTCGACCGCAGCCTCGCGGCGACGGTGGGTAACTGACGAAGGGAATGGTCATGAACCAGCACGCGATACAAAGCCTGACCTTGTTCGACCTGCTGGCGCGAAGCTGGCGTCGCCCGTCGGCGATCGCCGACCTGCGCTTCAGCGCCGATGGCTCGGCTGTCGCATGCACCAGCGTGGACGGAACGGTCGCCATAGCCGCGGTCGCGGACCAGGAGCCGCCGGAGTCGCGGATCAGAGTGAGCGGCGATCTCGGCCGAACGACGATCCGCCCGCGGGAGAAGCCACCGGCACCATTGATCGCCACCGCTGCGTTAGGCGATGGAGACGTCCCGCTCGCCAGCTACCTTTCCTCCGGATTCCTCGTTGGAACGGCGGCTGGCGAAGCGGTGCATCTGGCCGCGGACGGCAATTTGATGGAGACGCTGGTCAAAATCGACGGGCCGGTCGTCGCCGTCGACCACAACCCCCGAACGGCCATAACAGCCGTCAGCAACCGACGGGATGTCTTCCTGGCACGCGGCCAAGGCGATGCAGTGCGACTGCGACACGATGCGACACCGTCCACGGATGCGCTTGCCTTTTCGCCAGGCGGAAGGCGCCTCGCCCATGGCCTAGGCGACGGATTGTCGATCTGGGCGGTCGACGGCGGTGCTGCCCCGATACGCGACGTTTCTTTTTCGGCGCGCCCGGTATCGATCCGCTGGAGTGGAGACGGCACTTGGCTGGCCTGCGGGCTCGAAACCGGAGGCTTTGCTTTGGTCAGCGTGACCGATGGCCGAGCTAACATCGTCGAAGGATTTCCATCGCCGGTCCGGACAGTATGCTGGAGCCTGCCGGAGAATGCGCTGTTTGCGTCGGGCGCCTTCCGGATCGCCGGCTGGTCGATGACCGCTCCGCCACTTGACGGCGACACCTCGGGCGCGCTGGAGACTGGCCGAGCCGGGCTGGTTCCGGTCGAAACAGTGGCTGCGCACCCGGAGAAAAAACTGATTGCGGCCGGCTATGCCAACGGCCGGATCACCATCGCCCAGATCGGCGCGCGAGACGAACTCCTCGTCAGGCCGCTGGGCAGCGCGGTGGCCGCGCTTGCCTGGTCCGGCGACGGACGCCACCTAGCAGTGGGCGCAGTCGACGGCACCGCCGCGATCATCACCTTTCCCGCGCAGATGTTCAAATAGCAAAGGCAGCCCGTATGCAAAAGGAACACAAAATGCAAACCGAACCCACCCCCGAGGACGAAAGCAAGGACGAATTCTTCGAACGGCTCGCCAAGCTGTCGGAAGAAATGGTGGCCAAACACGGCAAGGATTTCAGTATGGGCGCATTGGTGCTTGCCGCCCGCTGGATTGCCGAAAACCGCGTCGGCCAGTTGAAGACCAACTAAACTCACGACCAATCAATTGCGCTCGAAAGCCATAGCTCCGAAGGAGCTTCAGGCGGATTCGCCGTACAGGTTTTGCGCTGCGCTGGCTGTGTATGCCATTCCTCCGGATTGCGACTTACCCTGATCGAGGGCTCATCCAGGCGACTCAATCCAGCGCTCGCAGATGCCGCACGGGAGCCGGCCTGCGCTAAGAGCGCACCACCAGAGGCACCAGACCTTCATGGCGATGGTCGAGATAGCACACAACGCGGTCGCCAATGCGCTCGAAGATGAGATCGACTTTCGCCTCGCCGATGGCCAGGTGGCGGATAACGATGTTGTCGATGCCGATCGGCAGCCGCGGGCGTTCGACGGTGATTTCGCGTTTCCAGCCGTCAACCCGAATGCCCAGGCAAGCCTGCAGCATCATGAAAGCGGAGCCAGCCGACCACGCCTGCGGCAGACAGGCGACCGGGTAGGCCACCGGTGAATCGCTGGCCGCACGCGTAAAGCCGCAGAACAGCTCTGGCAGCCGCATATTGAAACGGACCGCCGCCTCGAACATACCGCTCATCAGCTTCACGACGCTGTCGCGTTCGTGATAGCGGGCGAGCCCGGAGGCGCAGAGCGCGGTGTCGTGCGGCCAGATCGAGCCATTATGATAAGACATAGGGTTAAATGGGATCTCGTCGTCGGCCAGTGTGCGAACGCCCCAACCGCTATGGAGATGACCAGAGAGCAGCTGGGTGGCGACTGACTGAGCCCGTTCCGCCGACGGCAGCCCGACGTAAAGCAGGTGACCGGCATTGGACGTGCGAACCGCGCATTGCTTGCCTTGTCCGTCGATTGCCAAAGCATAGAAATCGCGGTCCGGCATCCAGAAATGCGTCTCCACCGCCTGACGGATCCTCTCTGCCAAGGCGCTCCAGTGCGCCGCCTTTGCGTCGTCGCCGCGCCTGGCGGCCAGCGCCGCCATCCCTTGATATGCGGCGAAGGCATAACCTTGCACTTCGACCAATGCGATCGGCCCTTTGGGGATCGTGCCGTCGGCATGGAAGATGGCATCGGAACTGTCCTTCCAGCCTTGGTTGAACAGACCCGTGTCGGCCGCCCTGTTGTAGGTTACAAAGCCTTCCCCGTTGCGGGCTCCGACCTCTTCCATCCACGCAGTGGCAGCGCCCAGCGAGTTCCACATGCGATCGACGAACGCCTCGTCTCCGGTGCGATCGGCGTAGGACGAAGCCAGATAGACATAGAGTGGCGTGGTGTCGACGCCGCCATAGTAGCGGCCGAACGGCAGCTCGCGCAGCACGGCCATTTCCCCCTTGCGGGTTTCATGCATGATTTTGCCAGGCTCCGCATCGTCGAATACAGAGGTCTCGGTCGATTGATAATGGGCAAGGAAGGCCAGGACCCCACGAGCAAGGTCCGGATTGAGCCAAAGCATCTGCAAGGCGGAAATGACGCCGTCGCGGCCGAAAGCCGTCGAAAACCAAGGGATGCCGGCATACGGGTATGGCCCGGTCTCCAGATCGGTCGTCAGCAGCGCGATGTCGGCGCGCGTGCGTGTCAGCCAGTCATTGAACACGCGCCCGGAGCTGAAGACGGTAGCGCCCTGCCGGCGCTTTGAGCGCATGGCGAAGCGGGCTCGCGCAGCGGCCGCGCGAAAGCGGTCGCTGGAGGGGGTTTCTTCGCTGTGGCCGACCTCCAGGTACAATGCTCTGCTGTCACGCCTTGCCACGACAATGAGGAAATCGGCGTGATCGGGGTGCACCTGATCGGGCTTGATCGAGAATGCGATGACCGATTGACGAGCCACATTGTCGAGGCCTTCATATCGGAACGTTACGCTCGCCTCGCCGACCAGTGCGTCATGCGCGCGACCGCGGCGGCTACGCGTAGTGCCGCGCACCTCGAACATGTCACGGAAATCGGCGTCGAAGTCGAGCCGGACCGGCAGAACCACCTCGCGCGCGGAGTAGTTGGTGAACTTGATGCGTTCGAACATGCGGTCCTGCCAGATGAACCGCGTCCGATCGACGTGGACGACGCCCGGCAATGCTTCGCTGCCATTCGGCCCGATAGTGGCTAGATTGGTAAGATTGGCGGTGAATAGGATGTTGTCCTGCGACAGCGAGGCGCCGAGCAGCGACGGCATCCGGCCGCCAATGAACAGACGGAAGCGCGACAATACACGCGTGTCGTCGCGGAAAAGCCCGTCGCCGGTGCCGCGTATGTCGCCGTAGCTGTCTGCGACGACGAAACAATCCTCGTGTTTCAGCGCAAATTGCCGATGCGGCTCGCGCGGTGCCGTTTCGTCGATTGCCGGCAGCGCCACGGCAGGATCAATCTTGCGGTCTTCGAGTTGAGTGGTCATGGTCAACCCTCCCGTTCAGAAGCGACCAAGGCGGCTCAGGCCTGATCCGGGCAGCCGAGCCGTCTCCTTGCTCGGTCAGGTAGACATACTCATCATTGCGGCATTTTTAGCGCGCTTGTTTTGAGAACCAAGTGCGGTCGTTATGTCGTCCGAGAGCGAGCCATAGATCGCTGCATAGTCGCGGCACATGCGCTCGACCGTGAATCGCTCTTCAAAAGTCCGTCGCACCTGTCCACGATCGAGGCCGTTTATTCGCCGTGCTGCGTCCACAGCTTCGTCCAGCGTGTCGACGATCAACCCGGACACACCATCGTCGACGACCTCCGGAACGGCGCCGCGCCTAAACGCTATCACAGGCGTGCCGCAGGCCATCGCCTCGATGGTTACGAGTCCGAAGGGTTCCGGCCAGTCGATGGGGAACAAAAGCGCTGCCGCATTACCCAAAAAGTCTGCTTTTTGCCGTTCGTCGATCTCGCCGATGAATTCCACGTTCGAATGTCGAAGCAATTGGGGTTCCACCCTCTCTTTCCAATATGATTGGTCTACCTTGTCAATCTTGGCGGCGATCTTCAGCGGCATACCGGTACGCGCTGCGATTTCAATGGCCGTTTCCGGCCCCTTTTCCGGTGAGATGCGGCCGAGGAATGCGAGATAGCCCGAGGCTTTCGGGCGAAAAGGAAGGAGGTCGCGTGGCAGCCCGTGATACACCGTGCCCGCCCAATTGACCGGCGGCATGGGCCAGCGTTGGTCGTAGGAAATCGAGACCAGCGGAATGTCATCGAACATCGCATAAAGCTGCGCCAGGTCCGGGAGGTCGAGCCGTCCATGAAGTGTCGTAACGGTCCGCTGGGCAAAATCCCGGACTACGGGGAAGTGGAGAATATCAACGTGAAAATGCAGCACGTCGAATTCATCGGCCCGCCTGCGCACCTTTTCAAGCATCGTCACGTGGTGGGGAATATCGTGCCGAACCCTGGGATTCAGGCGCAACGCAATATCGCAACACGGTACCAATTCGGCCGAGGTGCGTGAATCACCACTGGCGAACAAAGTCACATCATGCCCCTGCCGAACAAGCTCCTCAGTCAGATACGAAACTATTCGCTCGGTCCCGCCATACGTCCGCGGCGGCACGGCTTCGGTAAGGGGGGCGATCTGGGCAATTTTCATCTGCAACACTTCTCGAAAGCGAAGGTCATCCTTCAAAACGCTCCGACGGCAATCCCCTTCCTCGCGTTCATTGCGGTGCGGTCCTCCTGCGCCAACTCTCGAAGCGCCGATATGTTCCCAGCGGGAACAATCGCCGCGTCAGGGGAGTTCAAGCAGAGAACCAGGACGGCTACGAGGCTTCAGGACAGAAAAGCCGTCAAGGGATCCAGCGGCGAACATGGCGGCAACCGCGGCGGCAATCAGGACAAGAAGGACAAGCCGCAAAAGAGCAGCCAGGCTGCCGGCAAGGATTCAAATCGTGGCAAGGGCGGCAAGGATTGACCCGCAGGCGGACCATAGTGGTTGCGATCCCCGACCATCGACAGGAGTGACACCATGGCGAAGACAAACTCGTCTACGAAAGCCGACCAGCCTGTATCCGGAAAGAGGGCAAGCGGCAGCGACAAGGCCAAGGAACCGGCCAAGGGCGGCGCTAAAGCCAGGAATGCCCAGGAATGGGGAGGCGGATCGAAAGCATCGAAGGGCAAGATCACCCGGGCAGACCGGGAAAACCCGAACTCGAGCCAGCGCAACTAAGCTTTTCGCGAAGTTAGACGCTTCTGAAAATTGCAGCCTTGACGCGATGTGCATTAGGTCGTTTGTTGCGGACGGGAGAGCCACGGGAGGAAACCATGGAAGTCACCCTGGGGGTGGACAGCCCCGCAGCGCGGTTCCACGTTTTCATGCCGATGACGGGCGAAGGCTCCCGCGCATGAATTCCGGAGCGATCCTCGAAGCCGCGGGATTGACTAAGGAATTTGGGGGTTTCGTCGCTGTCAACAATGTCAACCTGAGGGTGGAGCGAGGATCGATCCACGCGCTGATCGGTCCCAACGGCGCAGGCAAGACAACCCTCTTCAACCTGCTGACCAAATTCCTCCAACCAACGCGCGGCGCGATCCGCTACCAAGGCCGCGACATCACCAGGATGCAGCCGGCCGACATCGCGCGACTGGGCCTTGTGCGTTCCTTCCAGATATCGGCGGTGTTTCCGCACATGACGGCACTCGAGAATGTCCGCATCGCGCTGCAGCGCCGGCGCGGCGACAGTTTCGATTTCTGGCGCTCCGAGAAAGTGCTTTCCAAGCTCAATAGCGAGGGTGCGGCTCTTCTCGCCGATGTCGGATTGACCGAGTTTTCAGATGTCCGCGCCAGCGATCTGCCTTACGGCCGCAAACGCGCGCTTGAGATCGCAACGACGCTGGCGCTGAACCCTGAAATGCTGCTCCTCGATGAGCCTATGGCCGGCATGGCGCAAGAAGATATCGAGCGGATCTCGGCGCTGATCCGGCGCATCGCCAAGAACCGCACCATTTTGATGGTTGAGCACAATCTTTCGGTCGTAGCCTCGCTGTCGAACCACATCACCGTACTCGCGCGCGGCAAAGTCCTCGCCGAAGGCGACTATGCTGCGGTTTCCAAAGATCCGCGCGTTATCGAAGCCTATATCGGGGCCGGACATGTCTGACGTTGAACTTGCAAGCAGGGCGGGTGCTGGCCCCTCGGCAAGAGCGCTGCTGCGCGTCGATGGCCTGCAGGGCTGGTACGGCGAGAGCCATGTGCTGCACGGCGTGAGCTTCGAGGTTGGCGAAGGCGAAGTGGTGACGCTGCTCGGCCGCAATGGCGCCGGCAAGACGACGACGCTGAAGGCCGTCATGGGCATCCTTTCCAGGCGCTCGGGCTCGGTCACCTACGACGGCCGGGAGACGATCAAGCTGCCGTCGCGGTTGATCGCACAGATGGGCATCGCCTACTGCCCGGAGGAACGCGCGATCTTTTCCAGTCTCTCGGTCGAGGAAAATTTGATGTTGCCGCCGCAGGTGCGCCCCGGTGGGCTCAGCGTCGAGCAGATTTTCGAGCTTTTCCCGAACCTGAAGGAGCGGCTTTCAAGCCAAGGCACCAAGCTTTCGGGCGGCGAACAGCAGATGCTCGCCATCGGCCGGATATTGCGGACCGGCGCGAAGCTCCTGCTGCTCGACGAGCCGACCGAAGGGCTTGCTCCCGTCATCGTGCAGCAGATCGGTCGCACCATTGCCCGGCTCAAGGAGGAGGGATTCACGATCGTGCTCGTCGAACAGAATTTTCATTTCGCCGCGTTGGTCGCGGACCGGCACTACGTGGTGGAACAGGGGCGCGTGATCGACACGATCCCCAACGACGAACTCGACGCCAACATCGACAAATTGCACGCCTATCTCGGTGTCTGAGGCAATTAGCAATGGCGCGTTGCGCCGCAATCGGAGGAGAGTAGCGATGAAAAAAATGGGGTTGATTCTGGCTTCGCTGACGAGCCTGCTGATGGCCGGTGCGGCCTACGCCACGGATGTCAAGATCGGCGTTCTGAATGACCGTTCCGGCATCTATGCAGACATCGCCGGCGAAGGCTCGGTCATCGCGGCCCAGATGGCGGTGGAAGACTTCAAGGCGGCGGACAAGGGCATCAACGTGTCGATCGTCTCCGCCGACCACCAGAACAAGCCGGACGTCGGCTCGAACATCGCCCGCCAGTGGTACGACACCGAAAATGTCGATGTAATCGCCGACGTGCCAACCTCGTCAGTGGCGCTCGCCGTCAACGAGATCACCAAGGAGAAGAACAAGATCTTCCTCGCCTCGGGTCCGGCTTCGTCCGACCTCACCGGCAAAGCCTGTTCGCCCAACACTGTCCACTGGACCTACGACACCTGGGCGCTTGCCAACGGCACGGGTTCGGCCATGGTCGCGCAGGGCGGCGATAGCTGGTTCTTCGTCACAGCGGACTACGCCTTCGGCCACGCGCTCGAGCGCGATACGTCGGCGGTCGTCGAAGCATCGGGCGGCAAGGTTCTCGGCGCCGTCCGTCATCCTTTCCCCGGCCAGGATTTCTCGTCCTTCCTGCTGCAGGCGCAAGGGTCGGGTGCCAAGGTCGTCGGCCTCGCCAATGCCGGCGGTGACACGATCAACGCGGTCAAGCAGGCATCGGAATTCGGCATCACGCAGGGTGGCCAGGCGCTCGCCGCCCTGCTGATGTTCATCAATGACGTGCATGCGCTTGGCCTAGAAGTGGCGCAGGGCCTCGTGCTCACCGGCGCGTTCTACTGGGACAAGAACGATCAAACGCGGGAATTCTCTGCCCGCTTCCAGGAGCGGAATGCCGGACAGAAGCCTTCGATGATCGAGGCCGGAGTCTACGCTTCGGTCCTGCATTACCTTAAGGCCGTCGAGGCCGTTGGCGACAAGGACGCGGCCAAGGTGATGGCCAAGATGAAGGAAATGCCGACCGATGATCCGCTGTTCGGCAAGGGCACGATCCGCGCGGACGGGCGCAAGCTGCACGACATGTATCTGTTCCGCGTCAAGAAGCCGGACCAATCGAAGGGGCCATGGGATTATTTCGAGACGGTGGCCACCATTCCGGCCGACAAAGCGTTCCGCCCGCTCGCCGACGGCGGCTGTTCGCTCGTCAAGTAAGCGAGCCTCGCTAACGACGCGCCGAGCGGCTCGGCGCGTCCTTTCGTCGACAAGTCAGCCGGAGCGACCATGTTCGAACTGCTTGGAATTCCGCCGCAGGTCCTGTTCGGCCAATTGCTGCTCGGGCTGATCAATGGGTCCTTCTATGCGGTTCTGAGCCTCGGGCTGGCGGTCATCTTCGGTCTCTTGAACATCATCAATTTCACGCATGGCGCGCAGTACATGCTAGGCGCCTTCGGCGCCTGGATGCTGCTCAACTATCTCGGCGTCGGCTACTGGTGGGCCGTGTTCATCGTGCCGCCGATCGTCGGCGTCACCGGCATCGTGCTTGAGCGCGTGCTGATCCGACGGCTCTATCACCTCGACCATCTCTACGGGCTGCTTCTCACTTTCGGCCTGGCGCTGATCATCGTCGGCTTCTTCCGCCAGTTTTTCGGCGTATCCGGCCTTCCTTACCCGCCGCCGCCGCTTCTGACCGGCGGGCATAATCTCGGCTTCATGTACCTGCCCAATTCGCGCGCCTGGGTGATTGTGGCTTCCCTCATCGTGTGCCTCGCGACCTGGTTCATCATCGAAAAGACCCGGCTTGGCGCCTATCTCAGGGCAGCGACCGAGAACCCGACCATGGTCGGCGCGTTCGGCATCAACGTGCCGCTGCTGGTCACGCTCACATATGGTTTCGGCGTCGCACTCGCGGGTTTCGCCGGCGTGCTCGCCGCGCCGATATACGCAGTCAATCCGAACATGGGGGCAGACCTGATCATTGTCGTCTTCGCCGTCGTCGTCATCGGCGGCATGGGCTCGATCCTGGGCTCGATCCTCACCGGCTTCGGGCTTGGGCTGATCGAGGGCCTGACCCGCGTGTTCTATCCGGAAGGCTCGGCCGTGGTGATCTTTGTCATCATGGCGCTCGTGCTGCTCGTCAAGCCCGCGGGTCTGTTTGGGCGGAGTGTGTGATGACAACCGACACCAACCCGATCGCTATGGCGGCCATCACCTCCGTTGGCGCCGAGGGCATGCCACGTCATCACCTTGCGATCTTCGCCGCGCTGTTCGTCTTCCTCATCGCCGCGCCATTTCTGCTCTATCCGATCTTTGTCATGAAGGTGCTGTGCTTCGCGCTGTTTGCCTGCGCCTTCAACCTGTTGCTCGGCTATGGCGGACTGCTGTCCTTCGGCCACGCAGCATATTTCGGTATGGCGAGCTACGTCTCGGCCCATGCGGCAAAGGTGTGGGGTTTGACGCCCGAACTCGCCATCATCGCGGGCACGCTGGTGGCAGCCGTGCTCGGTCTGGCCATTGGCTCCCTCGCCATTCGCCGCCACGGCATCTATTTCGCCATGGTGACGCTCGCTTTTGCGCAAATGATCTATTTCTTCTCGCTGCAGGCGGCGTTTACCGGTGGCGAGGACGGCATCCAGGCCGTGCCGCGCGGCCATCTGTTCGGGCTGATCGACCTGCGCTCGAGCGAAGTCCTCTATTACTTCGTGCTCGCCATCTTCTTCGCCGGCATATTGCTGATCTATCGGATCATCCATTCGCCGTTTGGACAGGTGTTGAAGGCGATCCGCGAGAACGAGCCCCGCGCGATCTCGCTGGGTTATCGGGTCAACCGCTACAAGCTCGCCGTATTCGTGCTGTCGGCCACGCTCGCCGGCGTCGCCGGCGCCACCAAGGCGATCGTGTTCCAGTTGGCGTCGCTTACCGACGTCTACTGGACCATGTCCGGCGAAGTCGTGCTGATGACGCTCTTGGGCGGCATGGGCACGGTGTTCGGACCAATCGTCGGCGCGGCAGTCATCGTCACCATGCAGAATTACCTCGCGACATTTGGCGACTGGGTCACGATCGGCCAAGGCATCATCTTCGTTGTCGCGGTGCTGTTGTTCCGGGAGGGCATCATTGGCGTCCTGGCAAAATGGATCCGGAAACCGCTCTGAGCAGGTGATGAAACCAGCGACCGGTCGCCGGTTAGGCATGCAGCCACTCAGTCCTATAGCCAGACGACAATTTTGCACGAAACCATCTTACCAAGACTTCAGGATTAAGAGGCAAAAGGCCTCTGCCTAGGCGTGTTTCTCGGGCCGGCGGGCTGTTCAGGAGTCCGGTGCGATCAGTTTCAGCGATGGAAAATAGGTGCGGTAGCGGCCGACGTCGCGGGTGAGCAACGGCAATCCATTGACGGCTGCATGGGCGCCGACGAAGAAGTCAGGCAGCACACCAGTGCGCGATCCGCCAGATTTGCGATACCGCGTAAAGACCTTTCCGGCGAGGAACAGTGCTGCCCGGGGCATCGGAGTCAATTGGAGACGAGCTTCGTCAAGAAACGCGTCGATACTCTCGATGCGGTCATAGCGGACGGCAAGTTCGGCATAGACTGCATCGTTGATCAACAACGGCCCATTGAGGCTTGCCGCCTCAAGCTGGGCGATCGACCAATCCGCCCAGTTCGCATCGTCGGTGACAAGATCGAGCAAAACATTGGTGTCGACCAGCGTCACGCGTCGCCACGCGTCAGTGCCATGATCGCGTCGGTGTCGAGTCCCTTGCCGGCATGGCCGCGCAATTTCGCGAAGCGGCTCGCGGGCTGCTTCTTGTCACTACGCACAATCACCACATTGCCGTCATCGGTGCGGCGGAAATCAACCTTGCTGCCCGGAACGATTCCGAGCAGGTCCCGGACCGGCTTCGGGATGGTCACCTGTCCTTTGGCTGTGACCGTGTTGGCCATGCTCGCACCTTGGTATTACCTATTTTCCACAAGGTATTACCTTGTGGGTCGAATTTCAACCTCCGCAACGGCTGCCGGAGCCGTCATTTGTGACTTGTCTTCCCAGGCGCGCCTTTTGACATCGTAATCCGCAGGCAAGCACCCTATCTACGCCGCATGAACGACATCACGAACAGACGCGCGCTTCTGCTCGTCAATCCAAAGGCGCGACGCGGGCAGGAATCTATCGCACCGGTCGTTGAACGGCTCGAAGCCGGTGGGCTCCGCGTCAGCGTCGAGACGTTTGAGGCGCTGCCCGAGATAGCACGCGATATCGTACGCCTTCGCCATAGGGCCGATCTTGTGATCGTGTGCGGCGGCGATGGCTCGGTGTCTTCGGCGGCGGTCGCGGTTATGGAAAGCGGGCTGCCGATGGGCATCATTCCGATGGGGACGGCGAACGATCTGGCGCGCACCCTCGAAATCCCGTTGGATCTGGGGAAAGCGGCCGACGTGATCGTAGACGGCGGAAGACGTCTGATCGATATCGGGACCGTCAATGGTCACGCTTTCTTCAACGTTGCGAGCACCGGCCTCAGCACCGACCTTGCCCAGGGCCTCGATCCGGCGCTGAAGAAGCGTTTCGGCAGGTTTGGCTATGCCTTGGCCGCCATGAAAGTGTTGACCAAGGCCCGCCTCTTCGAAGCAAGGATTACCGAAAAGGGCGTAGCGACCGAAGTCAAGACCTACCAGATTGCAGTCGGCAACGGCCGCCACTATGGCGGCGGCAACGTCGTCGAGGAGACGGCGGAGATCGATGACGGCCATCTCGACCTGTACAGCCTGGAAATGACGAACCTCTGGAAAATGGCGTTTATGCTGCGCTCGTTCCGCTCAGGCACACACGGCGCCTGGAGCGAGGTTCGCACGGCCAGATGCGTCGAGTTCGACATCGAGACGAAAAGGCCGATGCCGGTGAACACTGACGGTGAGATCGTGACCTCGACCCCGGCGCATTTCAAGGTCCACCCGAAGGCGATTTCGGTGTTCGCGCCTGCCGCCGCGCGCATGCAGCCCCGCACAAAGGTGCTTGGTGACGCGGTCAGCGCCAACAGCCGCTAGACTGGCGATCAAGCGCCTTCGGACACGTCTTCGATCATTGCTTGAGGAACGCGCCCGTGTAGGTCTGGCCGGCAAGTCTAACGGTTCCGGCCAGGGTTCCGTCGGGCCGCATGACAAAGCTGACGTCTGCGCCATTCGGTAGGCGATCAAGCTTCAACGTAGTCCCTACAATTCTGCCGGTGCCGGCCGCCTCTCCCGGATGGTTGTCGCCCAGATTTCCCCACGCATAGGTAACCGTCACCTTCCCATTGGAAGAAATCGTCTGAACAGCAAGCTTGGCGTCATACATCCCATCCAATCGTCCGGCCCATAGACCCGAAAAAACAGTATACTTTCTCGGAACGGCCTTGTCAGGCGGGGTTACCGCCACGGATTGATCGATAATTGCTGAGCCGGAGGGAACAGCGGCAGGATCCGAGGCAGTTTGCGCAGGAATGGTACCAGGTTCTAACGCTGGTTCGAGAGTGGTTTGCGGCGCGTCAGGAGCCGATTGGCACGCCGCTAAGGCAAGCGCGGCGAAGCCAAGCATTGCTTTGCATATTCGGCGTGCCATCTTCTGGTGCCCCGGCCATCTCTAAATCTAGCGCAGGCTAACCTTATCGCGCGTTTTCACGACCTCTGTCTACCCAAGGTAGCTCGTACAACAGCGGCTCGTCGAAGCACTGCAGCGGTCGTGAGTGAGCACCTCCATTCGTCGCCCAACTAGCCGCCCGGGTGATAGAAAATATTTTCAATTCAGCCGTTTATAGCAGAATGTTCGATCTATTTCTAGGTTTTTGGCTTCGACCATAGATGGCTAAGCTGCTATCGATGCAGCCGCTGCCGTTTCAGCCGCGACGCCATCCACCATGACATGACCGATGCCCCGCGAGCAGCGCTCGATCCTCGCCTCGACGCGGTACACATCACGCAAAAGCGCCGGGGTGACGACATCTTCCGGCGTGCCGCAGGCGATCATCCGCCCCTCGGCGATGACGATGCATTTGTCGGCGAAGCGCAGGGCCTGATTGAGGTCGTGAATTGCGATCAGCACAGCGATCCCGTGCTTGCGCGCAAGCCCGCGCATGAAGCTCAGCACCTCGACCTGCCGGTGCAAGTCAAGCGCGGAGGTCGGCTCGTCCATCAGCAGGATTTCAGGTTCGCGGGCAAGCGTCTGGGCAATGCTTACCACCTGCCTTTGTCCGCCGCTCAGTTCGCCGACATTGCGAAAGGCAATATCCGAAATGCTGAGCGCGGCCAGGATGCCGTCTATGAGTGCGAGGTCGCCATCGCCGACCGACCAGGCCGAGCCCTGCTTGCGGGCGAGCAGGATCGATTCATAGACGGTCAGCACCGCGTTGGCTGCCGTATCCTGCGGCATATAGCAGATGCCGTCCGGTCCCTTCGCCGCCCCCTCGAGGCAGACACGCCCCGGGCCCTTCAAAACTCCTGCGATGCGCTTGAACAGCGTCGACTTGCCCGCTGCATTGGGCCCGATAACGGCGACCACCTCGCCACCCCGAAAAATGGGAGTTGAAATGTCTGAAAGGACGAGCCGCGCGCCGTGGAAGGCTCCGAGACCATCGAGCCTGATCGTTACCATGAGCGCCTCACATTCGAGAGGATCAGCGAGATGAAGAAGGGAATGCCGATAAGCGAGGTGACGATGCCGATCGGGAAGATCGTGCCCGGAATGAGCGACTTGCTGGCAACCGAACTCGCCGAAAGGATGAGCGCGCCGGCAAGCGCGGAAGCGGGCAGGAAGAAGCGCTGATCTTCTCCGATCAGCATGCGGGCGATGTGCGGACCGACCAGCCCGATGAAGCCGATCGTGCCGACGAAGGCGACGGGAATGGCGGCGAGCAGGCTCACCATCATCATAGTTTCGAGCCTCAGGCGCGCGACCTTGACCCCAAAGCTCGCGGCCTTGTCTTCGCCTAGCCGCAGCGCCGTCAGCGCCCAGGCGCGGCGCGCGAATATCGGAAGCGTTGCGAGAAGGACGAGGCTGGTGATGATGAGCTTGGGCCAGGTGGCCTTTGTGAGGCTTCCCATGGTCCAGAACACGACCGCGGCGAGCGCCTGCTCTGAGGAAAGATACTGGACGAGCGACAGCAGCGCATTGAAGGTGAATACGAGCGCGATGCCGAGAAGCACGATGGTTTCGACCGTCACGCCGCGCTTGAGGCTCAGCATGTGGATGACGAGCGCGGTCAGCATGGCAACCACGAAGGCGTTGAGCGGCACGATATATTCGATCGCGGCTGGGATGAGCGCGACGCCGAAGGCCAGCCCCAGCGCGGCGCCGAAGCTGGCCGCCGCCGAAATACCGAGCGTGAACGGGCTGGCGAGCGGATTGTTGAGGATGGTCTGCATCTGGGCGCCGGCGACCGACAGTGCTGCGCCGACGACCACGGCCATCAGCGCGATGGGCAGCCGGATTTCCCACAGCACCACGCGCACCTGAAGCGGCACGCTGCCGGGAGAAACGAGGGCGAGCACCACCTGGTCGAGGCTATAGCTTGCGGGTCCGAGCGCAAGATCGACGCAAAGGCTCAGGAGCAGCGCCAGGGCGAGCCCTGCGAGCATGAGCTGCTTGCGCAGAACAAGAGCGCGGTAGAGGCCGCGCCCTTCTTTGGCCGACAGTGCAGCGGGTTCACTGCTCATCGGAAAGCGAGACCCAATGGCCAGGCCTATACGCGACCGGCAGGAACTTCTCGTGCAGTTCCTTGAAGGTGGCCTCGGCGTCGAGATCGGCGAACAGGTCGGGGTGCAGCCATTTGGCCATCTGCTGGATGGCCACGAACTGATAGGGGCTGTTGTAGAACTGGTGCCAAATTGCATGGACCTGCCCGTTCTCCACCGCCTTGATGCCGGTTAGCGCGGGCCGCTCCGTCAGGCCCTTGAGTTTCTTCAGTGCTGCCGCTTCGTCGGCGCCGGGCGCGCCGCCGACCCATTTGCCGCCCGGCACATAGGCCTCCCAGTTGCCGCCTGTGACAATCACCTGGTCAGGATCGCTTGCGATGATCTGTTCGGGATTGAGCGCGCCAAAAGTGCCCGGGATCAGATCCGCCGCGATATTCCGGCCACCGGCCATCTCGACGAACTTGCCGAAATTGTCGTTGCCGAAGCTCATGCAGCAATCGTCGGAATAGCGCCCGGCGCGCTCGACGAAGACGGTCGGGCGCTTGGGATCCTCTTTTGCGATCACCTCGGTGACGCGCGCGATCTGCGCGGCGCGGTAGGCGATGAACTCTTCGGCCCGCTTTTCCTGGCCAAAGAGCTTGCCGATAAGGCGCATGCTCGGCTCGGTGTTGGTGAAGGGATGCTCGCGGAAATCGACATAGACCACCGGGATGCCAACGGCGGCGAGCTTTTCGATATATTGCGCGTCCTCGGTCGCCTGCTTGGACTCGATGTTCATGATCATCACGTCCGGCTGAAGCGCGATGGCCTGCTCGACGTCGAAGGTGCCGTCCTTGAAACCGCCGAAGGTCGGTATCGTGGCCATCGAGGGGAATTTTTCCAGATAGACGGCGTAATTGTCGGGATCGGCCTGAGAGAAATCCTCGCGCCAGCCGACGATTCGCTTGAAGGGGTTGTCGGTATCGAGCGCGGCGATCAGGTAGATCTGCCGGCCTTCGCCAAGTATGACCTTCTCGACCGGCGTCTTCACCTCGACCTTGCGGCCGCTAATGTCGGTGACGGTTTCGGCGCGCGCGCCGTGGGTTAGCGGCATGGAGGCCGCGAGGGCGACCGCGGCCGCGAATATCGACTTCAAAATCATTGGGCTCTCGCAATTCAGTTTACCGGCCCGGCTTTAGAAAACATGAATTGTGTAATCAAGAATTATCTTTTAGAGCAATTCCAATGTACCGCTTTAGGGGAGAGCGTTTCGGGCAATGACGGCTCACGCAAACTATTCGCTGCGCGATGAAATTCGGGACTATTGGTCCGAACGCGCCGAGACGTTCGACCTGCAGGTCGGTCACGAGATTTTTTCCGAGCGGGAGCGCGCTGCCTGGCATGCGCTCATACGCAGGCACCTTGGGCCAGGCGCCGGGCGGGCGGCTCTGGATCTCGCCTGTGGGACAGGCGTGATTTCGCATCTGATGCACGATCTAGGCTTTGTGGTGACAGGCCTCGACTGGTCGGAAGCCATGCTCGCCAAGGCGCGCGCCAAGGCACAAAAACGCGGCGCCGATATCCGCTTCATCGTGAGGGATGCCGAACGGACGCTCGAGGACAAGGCGAGCTACGATGTCATCGTTACCCGTCACCTGGTCTGGACGCTGGTGGATCCGAAGGCGGCCTTTGCCGAATGGTTCTCGCTGCTGAAGCCCGGCGGCAAGCTGCTGGTCATCGACGGCGATTTCGTCAGCCGCAACTGGGCGATGAGTTTGCGGGAACTTTGGGAGAAGTTCACGGCCGGCAAGCCCCAGGTCTCGGACAAGGACGGCGCCTCCATGGCCAGACGCCACCAGAGCATTCTTGCTCGTGTCTATTTCTCAGGCGGCGCACGGGCGGAAGAGATAGGGCGCTTGCTGGCCGAAGCCGGGTTGGAGCAGCCGGTCATCGACTGGAAACTGGGCGCAATTCATCGCGCTCAGGCTCGTCAGATGAGTTGGCCCAAGGCGCTCGAACGCGCCACTCAACATCGCTTCGCGATCTGCGCGACAAAGCCGCAGTAAACGCCTCGGCGTTGCCGGCAATCGGTCGCTCTGTGGGGCACGCGACGGCACGACTGCGAATAGCTGCCGGTCTGCGTCAGCTCAGACGCGCCACCGAGGATTACTTCTCCTGGTTGGCGTGCTGCAAGATCATTTCCGATGCCTTCTCCGCGATCATGATCACTGGAGAGTTGGTGTTGCCGGAAACGATTGTCGGCATAATCGAAGCGTCGACGACGCGCAGGCCAGAAATGCCGTGCACCCGCAACCGGCCGTCGACCACCGCCATCGAGCCTGCGCCCATCTTGCAGGTGCCGACCGGGTGGAAAATCGTAGTGCCGATATCGCCTGCCTTGCGGACGAGATCTTCGTCGCTTTCATAGTGTGCACCGGGCAGCATTTCCTCAGGCGCGAAACGGGCAACGGCGCGCGCCTTCATCAAGCGGCGGACGTGGCGGAGCGATGCTACGGCCACGGTCCTTTCTCCCTCGGTAGACAAATAGTTCGGCCGGATCTTCGGGGCAGTCTGCGGATCGGACGCCTCTATGTGGACGGTGCCGCGGCTTTCCGGTCTGAGGTTGCAGACCGAAACCGTGACCGCGGGGAAGCGATGCAGCGGCTCGCCCAGCCGGTCAGTGCTCAACGGCTGGACATGGTATTCGAGATCGGGCGTCTCCAGGCGTGGGTCGCTTCTGGCGAAGATGCCAAGCTGGCTCGGCGCCATCGACAGCGGTCCGGTGCGACGGATGGCGTATTCGACGCCCATTGCCGCGCGGCTGAACAGATTGTGGTAGCGCTGGTTTAGCGTCGAGGCGTTGGCGACCTTGAAGACTGTGCGGATCTGCAGATGATCCTGCAGGTTCTCGCCGACGCCTTCCAGCGCGCGGCGAACCGGGATTCCTGCTGCGCCAAGCACGGCAGGTCGGCCGACGCCGGAAAGCTCGAGCAGCTTCGGCGAATTGATCGCGCCGGCGGCAAGTATCGTCTCGCCTGCCCGCGCACGATGCAGTTGACCGCCCATGCGGAAAATAACACCAGTGACGCAAGCTCCGTCGAAATCTAGCTTCTCGGTCTCGGCGCCGGTCACGACGCGCAAATTCGGCCGCCGCAGTACGCTGCGTAGGAACGCTTTTGAAGTATTCCAGCGCACGCCCCTCCTCTGGTTGACCTCGAAATAGCCCGATCCTTCGTTGGTCCCGCCGTTGAAATCCTCCGTCCGGGGGATGCCAAGTTCCTCGGCAGCATCGCGGAAGGCGTCCAGGATTGGCCACGACAGGCGCTGGCGCTCGACGCGCCATTCGCCACCGGCGCCGTGAAGGTCGTTCGCGCCACCAAAATGGTCCTCGGACTTGCGGAAATATGGAAGCACGTCATCCCAGCCCCAACCAAGATTTCCGGCTTGCCGCCAGCCATCATAGTCGGCCGCCTGGCCGCGCATGTAGATCATGCCGTTGATCGACGAGCAGCCGCCAAGAAGCTTGCCGCGCGGATAGTTGAGCACACGACCGTTCAGCCCGGCCTCCGGCTCGGTCTTCATCAGCCAATCGGTGCGTGGGTTGCCCATGCAGTAGAGATAGCCGAGGGGAATGTTGACCCAGTGGTAGCGGTCGCTGCCGCCGGCTTCCAGCAGCAGCACGCGCGTGCCTGGATTGGCCGACAGTCTGTTGGCCAGCACGCAGCCGGCTGAACCCGCGCCGACGATGATGAAGTCGTATTGTCCAAAATCGGCAGCGGTCTGTGTCAATTGGACATCCGTTCGCTTGCCATCCTGTCCCATAGCGGACCCATGGCGTGGTTGATCTCGCCATAGAGACGATAGCGCTGCTCATAGGCCGGTGCGGTCGCGCTATTGGGCTGGTAGCAGCGGTCGGGCGCGGTCATCGCGGCCGCGCCTGCAGAGAAGTCGGCAAACAGGCCGACGCCTGCCCCAGCTGCAATTGCAGCTCCCAGCGCACCAGTCTCGCGGCTGCGCGCTACGGTCACCGGCACATCAAGCACATCGGCGAATATCTGAGGCCAGACGGCGCTGCGCGAGCCGCCGCCCGAAAGAACCGCCTGGCTGACCGTCGCTCCCGCTCGACGAAGCGTCTCGACGTGACGCCGATGTTCGAAGACGACGCCCTCGAACAGTGCGCGCAGCAGATGCGCCCGCGTGTGCCAGCCGGCGATGCCGTAGAAACCTGCACGCGCCTTGCCATTCTGCTGCGAACCGTAAAGGAATGGGTGGTAGATCGGCATGTCTCCCGCGGGATCGACGGAAGCAACAAGCTCGCTGCAGATCTCGAATGGTGATGCGCCTGCCGGCGGCGCATGCTCGAAGAACTCACGCACGATCCATTCGAGATTTGCGGCCGATGTGGCGCTCGATTCGATGGCGAGGTAGCGCACCGGATCGAACGTCGACAGCATGAAGATCGACGGATCGCGGATCGGCTCTTCGGTGATAACCTGATTGATGCTCCAGGTGCCGGCAATGATGGAGGCGGCGCCGGTGCTGGTGACGCCCGAACCGATGGCGCTGGCGACGACGTCGAACAGGCCCGCCACCACAGGCGTGCCCGCTCGAAGGCCTGTGGATGCGGCGACATCGTGTGTGATATGGCCGGCGATGTCGGAGGCCTCCAGCACGTTCGGCAGCAGTTCCATGCAATCGGCGAGCCCGTATGGGGCCAGCAACTCACGCTCGTAGCGTCGGCCGGGCAGATGCAAAAGCCCGCAGCCCGACATGTCCGAGGTCTCGGTCGAGCGCGCGCCGGTGAGGCGATTGACGATAAAATCCTTGCACAGGAAGACGGTGCCTATTCGGGCAAAAAGCGCCGGGTCATGACGTTTGAGCCACGCCAGCAGAGTCGGCGTCTGCGCCGCCCAAGGCCGTTGCAGGCAGTGGACATAGGTCTGGTCGCCAACGCCTGCAGCCGCCCATTCGCTGACGATGCCGACGCCGCGCGTGTCGAGCGACTGGATGCCGAGCAGCGGGTCGCCGCCGCGGTCCAGCGCGTAGAGCCCGTTGCCATGGCCGGCGCAGCCGATCACCGCGATGTCGCGGGGATCTATGCCCGACTGATCGAGGCACTGGCGGATGACCTCGACGGCGTTGCGCCACAATTCGCCGAGGTCTCGCTCGACATGGCCGGGCTTTGGCATGCAGGAGCGGCCGTCCCGAGCGGCAAGCGCGAGTTCGCGACCTGCCGTGTCGAAGATGATGGCCTTGATGACGGTGTTGCCCGCGTCAAGGCCCAGAATGTATTGCTGCATTGAAGCTCCCTCCCAAGCCGCCAAAGATTATTCTTGTTGGTAGAGCTCCCAGGCCGCCGCGCCGTCCGCATTCTCATGGATGATCGCCATCAATCCTCTCACGACGGCGCGAGGGTTGGAATGCTGGTATATGTTGCGGCCATAGACCATGCCTGCCGCGCCTTGTGCCATCAGCGCTGCCGACTTGTCGAAGACTGCGCGCAAATCCTCCCTGCCCCCACCGCGCACAAGGACAGGACAGCGCGCCGCCGCCACGACCCGATGGAAGTCGTTCGGATCGGTAGTCGGGTCCGCTTTGATGATGTCGGCGCCCATCTCACTTGCGAGCCGGGTCAGGGTGACGATCTTTTCGGGGTCGCCGTCGACCATGTAGCCTCCGCGCTCCGAGTTGGGCAGCATCGCCAGCGGTTCGATCATCAGCGGCAGGCCGAATCTTTCGCAGTCGGCGCGAACGCGGGCAATATTCTGGACGCATTGCCGGAACAGGTCCGGCTCATCGGGCAGCATGAATAGATTGACGACCACACAGGCCGCGTCCATCTCCAGCGCGCCGATCAGTGGCTCGGCTTCGTTCTGCAGGATGGCCCACATCGAGCGATGGCGGGTTTTGTTATATGGATTGCCCATGTCTATGCGCATGACCAATGCTGGCTTTTCCTTGCCGGGCAAGGACTGCAGCAGATCGGCCTGGCCATAATTCATCTGAATGGCGTTCGGTCCGGCGGCGACCAGCTGGGCGACGACGCCGGCCATATGCTCTAGCCCTTCCAGAAACGACGGCTCGTTGCACACGCCATGGTCGATTGCGACGTCGAGACAGCGCGCTCCGCCGAACAAGCGGTTCATGCGGACTTTCTTGTTGATGCGCATTCGGCGCTCCTTCCTTGGTCTTTTCGGGATAGCTGGTCGAGATCGACGCCGTGCTGGCGTTGCAACAGGGCAAGGAAATCGGTTCGCTCGAATGCCTTTCGCGCGGCGTCCCAGTTCTTTTCGACAGCGAGAATATCGAGAACCGCATCGAGAAGGCCGGAAGAGAGAGCGCCGGTGATGGCGATTGCCGTGCGGCGGAGCAGCAGGTCCTCCAGCTGTTCGACATATTCATTGGCGATGAGATAGCGAATCTCCCGGGCCGAGTACTCGCTGCCGGGCAAGATCTCATCATGTCCGGATGCCAGATAGGCGGCGACTGCATGCGCCCCGGTACCGTAGCGCTCGAAGAGGCTGTGCATGCGGTCAAGCGACAGACCGTACGTCGCCGCGCGTTCTGCACACCATTTTGCCGGAGCGGTGGGAAAATGGCGGCCGCCGCCGATCGGCATGTTCTGGGTGCCGACGACGCGCTGCCGGCACAATCGCTCGAGCACGATATCGGCTGCCAGTTCGCCGAACGAGCGGAAGGTTGTCCATTTTCCGCCGATCATGCAGAGCGTCGGCGGCACTATACCGGCGCCCTCGATGAGCTCGCAGAAATGATCGCGGGGAATGCGCCCGGTAAAACTGTCTTGGCTTATCGGCAGCGGCCTCACCCCGGTGAACTGAAAGACCATGTCGGTATCGGCGATCTCGATCCCGGGAAAGACGAACGACAGCGACTGCAGGATGTATCGCCGCTCGTCGTCCATGCAGCACGCCTGGTCGGGATCGTCGACACGGATATCCGTCGAGCCGACCAGCACGTTGCCGAGATAGGGGAACAGGATGCAGATCCGTCCGTCCTCGTTCTCGTAGTAGATCATGTGGCCGTCGAGCGCGTCATGAAGCTCGCGATTGTCGACGATGAGATGCGAACCTTTGGTGCCGCCCATAAGCTTTGGCGCAACGGCTCCGATCGCCGAATTGGTCAGGTCGATCCAGCCGCCGGTGGCGTTGACGACGAGCCGCGGCTTTACGGCTACCGTTTCGCCAGATAGTCGGTCGTTAAGCACCAGGCTCGCGTCATCGAGCGATACGCGTGCATAGTTGAGCGCTCGGGCGGACGGCTTTTCCTTCATGGTGTCGCGCAACATCTCGGTACCCAGCCGCTCGGGGTGGCTGACCCAGGCATCATAATATGTGGCCGAATTGCGAATAGAAGGATTGATTGCAGGCCAGACCTTGAGTGTTTCAGCGCGGCTCCTGAATTTGTGCGTCGGGACAAGACGCCGTGCGGCGGTGAAGAAGTCATACATCGCCAGGCCGGTCTTGATGATCAATGCGCCGCGCCGACCCGGACGACGGCTTAGCCCAAGGAAGCGGAATGCGCCATTTGCTATGCCTGAGAACAGGTCGAAGATAGGCACCGTGGTTGGCAGTGGCGCAACGTAGTGCGGCGCGTTCTTCAACAGCCGATCGCGTTCGAGCAGAGATTCGCGGACCAGCTTGAACTCGCCGTTTTCAAGGTAGCGCAAGCCGCCATGAACCATGCGGGAAAGGGCTGCGCTGGCGCCGGAACAATAATCGCCCTTTTCCGCCAGCAGCACATCGACGCCCTGCAAAGCGAGTTCGCGAAACACGCTGATGCCGTTAATGCCGCCGCCTATGACGAGCACGTCGACGTCGGGGTTCTCGCGCAAGCCGGCAATCGTCTGGATGCGATTCATCTCAGGATGCGCTTTCGATCACGCGTCTATCGCTACGAGATGCCCGGCCACCGCCGCATCGATGGCCCCCAGTTCCGCCGCGCTCAGTAAAATCTCCCCTGCCCTCGCGTTGTCGAGCGCCTGCGTCGCGTTTCGCGCTCCACACAACGCGAAGGTGATGCCGGGTTGCGCCAGCGTCCAGGCGATGACGATCTGCGCCATGCTTGCCTGATGGATCTCAGCGACCGGGGTCAGGGCATGTTTCAACGCGGCTACCTTGCGCCGGTTGGCCTGAGAGAAGCGCGGATTGTCTTTGCGCTGGTCGTCGCCGCTGAACTCACGCGCCGGATCGATGGCGCCTGAGAGCAGTCCGAGTGCAAGCGACGAGTAACTGAGTGCTGCAACCTGATGCTGGCGCGCGATCGGCAGCAATGTCTGTTCAATCTCGCGATCCAGCATCGAATATCTTTCCTGGATCGCGTCGAGCTGGCCGGCGGCGACATACTGCTGCAGCTCGGCAGCATTGAGATTGCTTGCGCCGATGGCGCGGATCTTGCCAGCGGATTTGAGGCGTTCGAGCGCTTGCATTGTTTCGGCAATCGGGGTCGTCGGGTCCTGCCAATGGGTGATGTAGAGATCGATATAATCGGTGCCGAGCCGCCTCAGGCTCTGCTCTACTTCATAAGCGATGCCATCGGCGCCGAGATATCGGTTCACCGGCGTTCCGTCCTGATCGAAGAAGTGGTTGCCCTTTTTCGCGTGCCAGTTCAGGCCACATTTGCTGGCGATGACGGCGCGATCGCGCCGGCCCTTGATGGCCTTGCCGACGATCTCCTCGCTGCGGCCGAGACCGTAAGCCGGCGCGGTGTCGATCAACGAGACGCCGGCATCGATGGACGCCTGGATCGCAGCAATCGATTCTGCTTCATCGGTGCCACCCCACATCCAGCCGCCGATGGCCCAGGTGCCGAGTCCGACTGCCGACGTGACAACGCCGGACTTGCCGATTGAGCGGGTGATTTGTCGAGAATTCATGCTGCATTTCCTTCGGCGAGCTCGAGGATCTTCAGGCCGGTGGTTTCGTCGGTGACGAGGATATCGAGGTGAGAGCCGCGCATGGCACTGAGGATCGGGACCACCTTGCTTGCGCCGCTTGCGACCCCGATCGACTGCGGAATGGTCGCGAATTCCTGGAGCGTCAGCGAGACCAGTGATTGGTTGAGGCTGTAGTCGGCGAGCTTGCCGTTACGGTCTATGAGATGGGCGAGCAGCTCGCCGGCCGCGCCCGAGCGCTCGATGGCCAGCCGGTCGGCGCTCGATGACGGGTGCAGATCGTAGTAGCTCGAATCGTCAGCCAGGATGGAGCCGATGCCGACGACCGCAAGCGTTGCTTCGCGCGCCTTTTTGAAAACATCCGAAACGGCCCGCACGCCCATCAGCATGTCGCGTTGGGCCGGGCTGTCGGCAAACAGCGGCGCGTGAATTTGATAGGCGCGGCCGCCGAGTTTGTCGGCCATCAGAGACGCGACATGATTGACGTCGGTGTAATGCTTGCCCTGGACCAGGCCGGTCGCGGGAACTACCTCGACGTCGTAGCTGCGGCTCGGCTTGAGGCCGGCGACGACGGCACTCACCCCCTTGCCCCCGGTAATGGAAATCGTGTCGCCGTCCTTGATCGTCTCGAGCACCAGCCTGGCTGCGGCCTCACCGACACGCTGAAGCGCAGTCTGCGGATTGTCCGAAACGGAAGGGACGACGACGGCCCTTTGGAGTCCACCTATCGCGACAAGTCGCGCCTCGATGTCGATCAGTTGCTCGACCGGCGACTTGATCTTGATCTCGACAAGCCCGAGTTGATGACCGCGTTTGATGAGGCGATTGACGGTCGCATGCGAGATGCCGAGCTCCTTGGCGATTTCCGCCTGCGTCTTGGCTTCCATGTAATGAAGCACAAGCGCCTGATACATCTGGCGGACGATCGTGACGTCGTCCCGCGAATTGGGTGGTGACATGATGGATGCTCAACTCTCGCGCTGCTGCTCAGGATTTCCTGCGGTGCAGAAAGTGGTCGATCGATACCGCCGCGAGCAGGATGCATCCCTTGATCATGTCCTGCCAATAGACGGAAACGTCGAGCAGGATCAGCGAACTTGTGACGACCGAGAGCAGCGCCATGCCCAGTATGGCGCCGAAGATTGTGCCCGAGCCGCCATTGAGCGATGCTCCGCCAATCACCGCTGCGGCGATGATGTTGAGCTCCATGCCAGCGCCGAAGGTCGGGGTCGCAGCGCCAAAGCGTGACATATAGATGACGCCGGCAAAGCCTGCGAGAGTGGAGCAGAGGACCGTGACCCAGAATTTGATCTGCTTGGTCTTGATGCCCGAAAACTGGGCCGCCTTCTCGTTGCTGCCGGTATAGAAGACCTTGCGGAAGGCGGTGGCGCGCCGAAGTAGGAAGTCGAAGATGGCCACGACCACGACAAAGATGACGATGACATACGGCACGTTGCCGAAGCTGCCCTGGCCGATCGCCTTGAACTCTGGTGGCAGGCTGAACAGCGACAGCGGGGTTCCCTTGGTGATGACAAGGCAGAGACCGCGCACGATCACCATCGCCGCCAGCGATGTGATGAAGTGATTGAGCCCGATGACGGTTACGAAGAAGCCCATCGCCGCGCCGATCAGCGCGCTGGCGCCTATGCCGATGAGGCTCGCGGTCCACGGGTCCAATCCCATCAGGAAGAGAGCACCTGACACGACCATGGAGAAGCAGACCACCGATCCGACGGAAAGGTCGATGCCGCCGACAATGAGGAGTATCGTCATGCCGACCACGACGATGCCTTCAATGGAGAAGCTCATCAGCATGGCGCGGAAATTTCCCCAGGTCAGGAAATGCGGCGAGGCGAATGTCATCGCGATGCACAGCGCCAGCATGATTGCGATCAGCCCCGCCTCGCGCATTGACCCCAGACGCAGCCAGTTGCGCCCGCCAAGCCCGGGGGCGCTCGCCTTGATTTCAGCGTCCATGAGGGTTCCTCCGGTCTGTCTAAGCGACATTGTGAACCTGCCTTGCGTTTGATCGTTGCTGGCGGACACCCGAAGCCAGCAGCATGATCGCTTCTTCGGTCAATTCGTCCGCCTCCAGTTCGCCGACGAGGGCACCTTCGCGTATGACAAGCACCCGGTCGCTGAGCCCGATCAATTCCGGAAGCTCGGATGAAATCACGATGACGCCGACGCCCCGCTCGGCGAGATCGCGAAGCAGGCGATGAATTTCCACTTTGGCGCCGACATCGACCCCGCGTGTGGGCTCGTCCAGAATGACCACTTTGGGACCGACCGAAAGAAGCCTGGCGATGGCCACCTTCTGCTGATTGCCACCACTAAGTGTCGACACCTGTGTCTCGATGCCGCCCATGCGCACACCGTGGCGCTCGACCAGGTCGGTGGCTTGCTTTGCCTCGGCGCGGCGATCGAGCAGCCCAAGCGGTGTGGTCAGTTTCCGAAGGTCCAGCGCGGAAATGTTCGAGGCAACCGACAGGTCCAGGAACAGGCCAGACGCCTTGCGGTCCTCAGAGAGGTAGACCAGGCCCGCGCGCACCGCATCGCTGTAGGTCCTGATGCTGACCGGCTTGCCATTGAGTTCGACCGATCCCGACACCTTCAGGCGCAAGCCGCAAACGGTCTGGACCATCTCGCTGCGGCCAGCGCCAATCAACCCGCCGATGCCAAGAATTTCGCCTGCACGAAGCGTGAAGCTGACGCCGTCGGAACCCTCTCGATGGGAGAGATTCCCGATCGACAGCACAGGGCGGCCGGTGCGCCGTTCAGGCGAGAGCTTTTGCGGATAGAGCTGCGTGATTTCGCGCCCGACCATCTTGCGCACGACATCATTGGGAGTGACCGAAGCGATAGAATCGGTCGCAACATATCTGCCGTCACGAAACACCGTGACGCGGTCGCACAGGCTGAAGATCTCGGCCATGCGGTGGCTGATGTAGATGATTGAAATTCCGCGCGCCTTGAGATCGCGGACGATTGCAAAAAGGCGCTGCGCCTCGGTCTCGGTCAGGGCGGCCGTCGGCTCGTCGAGCATCAGCACCCGGCATTCGAGCGTCAACGCCTTGGCGATTTCCACGAGTTGCTGGTTGGAGATCGAAAGGTCGGCGACCGGCGTCTCGACCGGGATCGGCGCCAGCAGGTCCATTATCTTCTGCGCATCGGTGTAGAGCCGGCGAAAATTCATCAGCGGCGCGCGCCGATTGTTGATGGCCGCCATGAGGATGTTCTCGGCGACCGTGGCATCCTGGCAGAGCGCGATTTCCTGATGGACGAGGCCTATGCCAAGCCGCTGCGCGGCGGATGGCGATGCGATGGTGACGTCCTTGCCTTCGAGACGAATGGCGCCTTCGTCGGGCTGCACAATGCCGGCGATGATATTCATCAGCGTGGACTTGCCCGCGCCATTCTCGCCGCACAGCGCGTGAATTTCGCCTCGCTGCAGCGTGAAATCGACCCCGGTCAGCGCTTTGATGGCGCCGAAGGATTTCGAGATGTCGCGGATTTCAAGAATGGCGGCGGCAGTCACTCCGTCCCCCTGCAGCGTTGATATTGACGATGATGGCCCGGTCGACGAGGCGCGCGCGCCCCGTCCGGTTCGAGCATTTCCGAGAGAGCCCCCCCCGAAAGGCGGCGAGCCTTATTCCTCGATGCCCTTGGTGCCGCGCCGCGTGAGGTAGGCATCCCAATAGAAATCATCGGCGTTTTCCGCAGTGACGATGGAAAAGCCGTTGTCGACGAAAGGCACGCCCATGCCGTTGAATCCCGACCGCCGGGCGTCGTTCATCGGATCGATCAGCTCAGGATGCTTGGCCAGCCACAGCAGCATGAAGCCCATATAGCCCTGCATGCCCTGGTTCGGGTTGACCGAGCCGAAGATTTCACCGGCCTTGATCATGTCGAGGATCTTGGCGTTGACGTCGGCCAGCATAACCCGGATCTTGCCGCCGCCTTCCTTCGCGGCCTGCGCGGCGCCGATTGCCGAGTTGGCTTCCGGCATGAACACCGCGCCCAGTTCGGGATGCGCCTGGGCAAGGCTGAGCACGGCCTGATAGGCCTTCGTCGCATCCTGGTTCGACGCCGCGCGGCCGACGAGCTTCATATCCGGCCATTTGGCTTCCATGCGGGCGATGAAGGCGGCGATACGCTTGTCGTGATTATCCTGTCCGGGGTTTTCGAGGACCGCGTATTCGCCCTTGCCGTCCATCGCCTTGGCGACTGCATCGGCTGCATAGGTGCCTTCGGCGACGTTGTCGGAGGTGATGTAGGACACTCGTTTGGAGTTCGGCGAATCCGCGGCGAATGTGACTACTGCCGTTCCCTGGTCTATGGCCCGGTTGATTGGCTCGATGAAGGGATCGGAGTTCATCGGATGCACCAGGATGCCAGCCGGCTTTTGAGCCAGCGCCTGGTCGAATGTCGCTATCTGCTTGTTCACATCGTATTCGGGCGTTCCGGTGTATTCGGTCCCGCAACCGAACTGCTGTCCAGCCTGCTTGAACATCTCGTAGACCGGGAACCAATATTCGACGCCGGAAACCATGACGTTCATGACGTATTTTTCACCCGGCTCGCACTTGAACGGGTTAGCGGCCTGGGCCGCGGCGTGGCCTGCCCCCAACACTGTGGTCGCTGCTGCCGAAATGGCGAGCATGCTCAAAAATTTGCGCAAGAGTCCTCCCTCGGCCGAAGCCTGGTCAATTGGGCGGCCTGACACTTACGTGCCGCCGCTTGTGGTTGATGAGACCGAACCTCCTCCCGAGGCCCAGCAGCTGATCATTCGCAGGAGTTGGCTTGAGTGTCAATAAAATTCACATGCTGAAATATATTTCACACCCAGCCGACCGAAACCACTCGCTTCGCTATCTCAGCGGGCTGACTTCGTGCACAACGGCGCGGTTCACGAGCCAGTTGGTGAAGCGAAAAATATGAACGTGCGGGAGGGAGGCGGGCTTCGAGGCTGACGAACGCGGGGCGACGGGCTGAGCGCCCGGGATTTGGCTGGCTAACAGAGCAGTTAGGCGAAAACATTTGAGGGGGGTGGTCTGCGTGGGCAGCCGCTGCGCGTGGCAAACACACCAACCAAAAGGTCACCTTACGCTATCTCAAATTCCGTACTGCCGCCATCTATGGGTTCCACGAAACAGTCCGGCGGGCGTGAGTTGCAGGCTGCTTCGTACGCTTTCGTTCGAGCCGCGCCTCGCCCACTTCGAAAGCATCTCCACAATAGGCCGGAGACTTTCACCTTCTTCGCTGACGCGGCACTCCACCCGCGGTGGAACCTCGGCATAGACCCGTCCTGCTGACCAGTCCTGCCTCCTCCAAATCCCGGAGTTGCTCGGTGAGAAGCCGTATGCCGGGCACCCGGCGATGCAGCTCGTTGACGATTCCAAGCGGCGGGCGCGCCCGCCGCTTGGAGGTCTAATCTCGACCGTGCCGGCCGAACGCTGGTATCAACGGCCCCAGATCCCCTGGCCATAACCGGGCCCGGGAATATCGAAGATCGAATTTCCTGCCGAGGTCGGTGCGCTGTCGGCCGTGTTGACGCTCGCTGTGCCGCTGAGGTCGACTGCGTAGGCGTTGTCGGACACCATCGAATGGTGACCGGTGTTCGAAGAGCTGGAGCCATGGCTGTAGTCGGAGCCATAGTGGTCGCTGCCAGCAAAAGCCATGCCGGAGGCAAACAGGAAGGTGGCAGTGGTAAGAACGATCTTATGCATTTCAATTCTCCATCTTTTGAGGGTAGCATTTGGCCTCAACGCGCCGTGCCCCGCACCGCATCGATGAGCCGTCTTTCATGCCCTTTGGGCAAAAACCGACCAACCGCTATCCTTCTGGATTTGCGGCGGCAGGTTGTTCAGCGCACGGTTGTCTTACGTTCGTGCGCTGTTCGGAGGGCTGCTTGATAGCAGCCGAGATCGTCACCGTTCGGCGGCGTTCAACGCGGCCTGCACGAATGGCGGCTGTTCCCGATCAGCCGTCGCGTGGTGGGATTGACGTCTGCCCCTTGTCGATCATGGCGTTGTAAGAGCCGGCGAGCCGCTTCATGGGCCGGATGGTTTTGGTCAATAAGGCTCGCGCGGAGCCGGTCGGGGAAATCGTACGAAATAACTGGCTTATGCATTTTGAACCTCAGGTTTCGGAGCAAGACGCATCGACACCTCGACAAGACTAGATGTTCGTCCATGGCGCTGGATATTTGTATCTCGCCCGCTGAATCTGCCGCATCTGCGGTTCTTATTGTCATACACCGCTTTCGTTTCATGCGTTTTTCTGTAGTGCGGTGGGAGTGTTTCGTTTGTTTCAGCGGCACGCGCGACGGGGCGGGCCGCTCGTCGAAGATTCGACGAGAGTCTTCCTCGATGGCGCGACACCGGCTTCCGCATGCCACAGGCCTGTCCGCCTCGGCGCGACCCAAGGACGGACAGGCTCAGCCTCGGCTTACGGCCGGATGTTGTGGTTGACGCGGAAGAGGTTCGCCGGATCGTATTTGCGCTTGACCGCGACGAGCCGCTCATAGTTGGCGCCGTAGGCGGCGCGTACGCGCGCCTCGCCTTCATCATCCATCATGAAGTTGATATAGGCGCCACCATGCGGGTTGTGCTTGTGCACCGCGGCCCAATACTCGCTTGCCCAGCGCCTCAGCTCCGACGCCTTCGTCGGGTCGGGGTCGATGCCGGCGATAACCATGGACCAACGCGCTCGCCGCGCTCCCCAGGCGGTGGCGTCCGGAGCCACTTCCTGGACCGCTCCGTCGATCGGGTAGAGATGCATCAGCGACAGCTCGCTCGGGGTCTTCGAGCCGTGCTCGGCATGGGCAGCGATGGCCGCATCGGACAGCTCATCGACATAATCGCCCTTCCAGTACCACTGTAAGCCCTTCGGCAGCAGCGGATCAAATAACGCCTGCAGATCGACGAAGGGCATCTGCATCATACCGTCCATCAGAGGCTTGGGAAGCGCGTCGCGCACGGGCTGCATCGCCCGGATGCCGGCCTCCTCCGCGCCGTTGTAGCAACTGATCAGCGCGCAGACGCGCCGTCCCCAGATCTCGCGCGGGAAAGGGTCGCAGGAGGGCACCGTCTTGATGCCGAAGAACATCCCGAGCTCTCGCGGCGCTCCGGGCAGGAAGTCGCGGTACCAGCGCATGATCTCTGCGGCATGTGCGATGTCGAAGAAGATCGGCCCGGCATAGACATCCTTCGCTGGATGCGCCTGAAATGTGAAGCGCGTCACGACGCCGAAGTTGCCGCCGCCGCCGCGCAGCGCCCAGAACAGCTCCGGGTGTTCGTCCTCACTTGCCGTCACGACGCTGCCGTCGGCCAGCACGACCTCGGCCGCAAGCAGATTGTCGATGGTGAGGCCGTGTTTGCGCGTTAGATGGCCGGTGCCGCCGCCCAGCGTCAGTCCGGCGATGCCTGTGGTCGAGACGAGGCCAGCCGGCACCGCCAGCCCATGAGCGCTGGTGGCGCGGTCGACATCACCTTGGGTGCAGCCGGCCTCGACGCGGACCGTGCTGGTCCTGGGATCGATATCGACCCGTTTCATCGGCGACATGTCGATGACCATGCCGCCGTCGCAACTGCCGAAGCCTGGACCGTTGTGGCCGCCGCCGCGAACGGCAAGAAGCAAATGCTTCTCTCGGGCATGATTGACTGCCGCGACGACGTTGGCGACCTCGGCGCAGGGGACGATCCAGCGCGGCCGCTTGTCGATCATAGCGTTGTAGAGCCTGCGAGCTTCTTCATAGGCCGGATGGTTTTGGTCAATAAGGCTCGCGAGGAGCCGGTCGGGGAAATCGTACGAAGTAACTGGCTTATCCATATTGAACCCTCAGGTTTCAGAGCAAGACGCGTCGGCAATCGCCAAGACTAGATTGTTCGTCCTGAGCGCTGGACACTTGCGTTTCGCCGGTTGAATTTGCCGCATCTGCGGCTCTTCTTGTCATACACCGCCTTCGTTTCAGACGTTTTTCTGTGGTGCGGTGGGAGTGTTTCGTTTGTTTCAGCGCGCGCCCCACGGATGACAGGCGGCATTTTGTGGCTGGTTATGGTCCGAGTCGTTTGCTCGATCCGTGATGTCGGTCGTGCAACCTAGGCCATTCGTGTTTCGGCCGTTTTTCCGGAGGATCGGATAGAGTTTCGTTTTCACGTCAGCGCTGGCGATGACTCCCACGAGCCGAAACAGTTGAAACAAATCACGCAGCGTCTGAATGTATGCTGAAACAAAGAGGGTCTAGTATCCGCCCTCGGGAGATGACGTGAACAAAGGGAACGACCATGCGGCCTGATCATCCGGTGCCATCCACACACACAGGCTATGCCCTTTTTGACGCCAATCATGTTCTCGTCGACAGCAATCCGGAGATATTCGGAAGCCAGCGGCTCGACCGCGGCGAGATGCGGCCGATGGACGCCATTGCCGCAGTCGCCGAAGCCCTCGCATATCTGAAAAGTTTCGACGGCCGCCCCATCGAGCCCGGCAACGCGTTCGTTGAAAGCGCCGCGGCGCGATGGACGCAAATCGACGACGCTCCAGTTGAAGCGGAGACTTTGGATGGGCGGTGGAAGTTACTCACGGCACATCCTCGGCCGAATGGTGGCATGGCCCTGGTAAGCGTCGACATTACCGACATGAAGCGAGCGCAGATCGCGCACCTGGAAAACGCGGAGATATTCCGCTGCATCACGGACAGTCACCCGCTGCCCGTTTGGGTGGTGGACGCGGGAAGCGGGCAAATCGTCTACGAAAGCCTCGATGCGTCGAACCTGCTTGGCCGAAAATGGACCCCGAACGAGCCGCAATTCCTGACGGATCATTTCGTGAATACTGGCGAATTCGATGAAATCAGTTCTCTCGCCAGCAACAGCGACATCGTGCGGGATCGCGAAATCCAGCTTAGAAACACAAGCGGATCGACCGTATGGTGCTCGACCAACTGCCGCCGCGGCGTTTATGGCGGGCGCTCCTCGCTCATCATCGGGGTATTGGACATCACGGAACGGAAGCAGCGCGAGGATCTGTTCGGTTTCCTGATCAAGCATCATCCGTTGCCGGTATGGATGAACGATGCAAGTTCGGGGGAACTCATCTACCAGAGCAATGCTGCCGAACGGCTGCTTGGATGGAGCAAAAAGGCGCAACGCGAGACGGTGCGGCTCGGCGACTACTTTGTCGACCCCGAGAAACACCGGGAAATCAATCGAGAGCTCATGCAAAAGGGCGTCGTCGAAAATTGCGAAGTGCTTCTTAAAAGACCCGACGGCCAGGAGTTCTGGGCCACGGGCAATCTCAGGATCGTCGAGTTCCAGGGCCGGCAAGTGGTTCTCGCCGGCATCGCCGATGTGACCAAGCAGAAGAAGCGTGACGGCGAAGTCGCTGCGGCGCGGGAGATGCTCGCAGACGCCGTTGAATCACTCTCCGAGGGGTTCGCACTGTACGACGAAGATCACCGCCTGGTCATGTGCAACAGTCTTTACCGCGAGCTGAACCACCCAGTGCGGGATCTCGTTGAACCGGGGGTGGAATGGAACGAGCTCCTTCGCGAATCCGCCAGGCGCGGCGTGTACCGCAACGCGGTTGGACGCGAGGACGAGTGGCTCGGCGAGCGGATCCAAAACCGGATCGAGTTCCACTCCCATTTCGAGGTCCCCCTCTCCGACGGCAAATGGCACTCGGTATCGATACATCCCACCGATCTTGGCGGCTTCGTCGTAACGCGCGCCGACATCAGCGGGCGCAAGAAGGCTGAGGCTGCCGAGCGCGACGCCACGGCTCTGCTGCAACAGGTGCTCGATGCCTGCCCTTCGCCGATACACATGACCACGTTCGAAGGAGAAACGCTCTACCGCAATCCTGCTACCAGAGATCTCTACGCCGATCGCCCTCGAATAACCGACCACTATGTCGATCCAGACTATAGCGCAATATTGGAGCGCACCCTGATCGAAAAGGGCAGGATCGATGATTTTCGGGTCCAGCAGTACGACACGGAAAACAAGGCCTTCTGGGCCTCGATTTCCGCTCGCCTGATCGATTTCCAGGGAAGGCAAGTGATCGTGTCGAACACGACTGATATCACCGACATGATCGCCGCCCAGCAAGAAACGCGCAAGGCAAACGAGCGGCTGATCGACGCGATCGAATCTCTGGCCGAAGGGTTTGCCCTCTACGACAAGAACGATTGCTTGGTGCTGGCCAACAGCAGGTACCGCCAGATGCATGCGATAAGCGCGGATGTGCTCGTTCCCGGGGTGAACTGGTTCGAGTTCCTCCGCGTGACCGCGGAGCGCAACCAGTTTTCGGTTCCACGGGACAAGATCGACGACTGGCTTGCCGAGAGGGCAAGGGACCGCCGCGAGTTCCGGCAACAGGAATTCCGTCATACGGACGGCGGTTGGTTTTTCGTCTCGAACTGTCCAACCCGCGAAGGCGGGTTCGTGGTCACCCGTGTCGACATTACAGAGCGCAAGCGGGCCGAGGAGGCCGCTAAGGAAGCGGATGAAATGGTCCGCAAAGTCCTCGAAGCCTGCCCCGTCAACATCCAGATGACCCGCGCGCATGACGGGAAGCTGCTCTACCGCAGTCCCGCCACCGTTGAGCTGCTCGGCAACGTGACCAGCGCCATCGACTACTATGTCGATCCTTCAGAACGGATGCGATACGTTGAGCGGCTGCTCGCGACGGGGTTGGTCGACGATTTCGAAACCCAGCTCAAACGCAAGGACGGTAGGATCTGCTGGTGCTCGATTTCGTCTCGACTGATCGATTACCATGGTGAGAAGGTGATCGTTTCCCACGCCTACGATCTCACCGACCGAATCGAAATGCAGCAGGAATTGGAGCGCCAGCGCGAGACGCTGCACCAGAACGAAAAAATGTCGGCGCTCGGCGGATTGCTGGCGGGGGTCGCGCATGAGCTCAATAATCCGCTCTCGGTGGTGCTTGGCCTGTCATCGCTGTTGAAGGAGACCGCTACCGACGCCAAGGTCGTGGAACGCGCCGACAAGATGAGCAAGGCAGCCGAACGCTGCGCCAGGATCGTCAAGACTTTCCTGGCTATGGCCAGACAGCAGCCGACGCGAACCTCAAACGTTGCAATCGATGACATTATTTCCGAAGCGGTGGAAGTGGCGAGCTATTCGATTCGATCGTCGGACATTGGGCTTTCAGTTCATCTTGAACCTGGCCTTCCCCCGATCTGGGCGGATCCCGATCAGCTTGGCCAGGTGCTGATCAATTTGCTTGTCAATGCAGAACAGGCGCTGCACGGCTGGGAAGGGCGACGGACAATCACGGTTTCAACGCGGCTTCATCCCACGACCGGCAACATAGTCGTCAGCGTTGCCGACACGGGTCCGGGGATACCCAAAGAGATACTTCCCCGCATTTTCGAGCCGTTCTTCACGACCAAAGAGATTGGGGCAGGGACTGGGATCGGGCTGTCCTTCTGTCATCGGATCGTTCAATCCCATGGAGGAACCATCGAGGTCGAATCCCCCGAGGGGGGTGGCTCGACCTTCATACTTTCCCTGCCTGCTTCGGGCCGTATCGAGGAACGAGCCGAAACGGCCGAAGACGAGCTCCCGAATTCAACTGGTATTGCTTGTCTGGTGGTGGACGACGAAGAGGAAGTGGGTGAGCTGGTTGCTGAGGTGCTCAGGCGAGATGGTTTCAAGGTCACCATTGCCAGATCCGGCGAAGAAGCGCTGCTGCACCTCCAGAACCGCACTTTCGCGCTCATCCTGAGCGATCTGAAAATGCCTGATATGGATGGACGGGGATTGTTCAACCAGATTGCCAAGCTTCATCCGGCCGAGCTCGACAGGTTAGCCTTCTTGACGGGGGACACGATCAGCCCGGACGCGCAGATGTTCCTGCGCGCCGCGAAACGGCCCTATCTCGAGAAACCGATCAAACCTAACGAGCTCCGTTCGTTTGTCGCGAATCTGGTCAACAACAATACTTGACAGATCAGTGGATTTGCACGTCACTTCAGGGGCAGCTTATCCATTAGGCTAGTTGCTCGGTGGTCGATTTTGACGACGCACGCACATATAGTTGTCTGCGATGACGAACCGGATATCCGCGACACGGTGGCGGAGTATCTGGAGCATCATGGCTATGCCGTGACGACGGCCAACGCGGGGCCTGCCCTGCGTGAACTTATTAATCGCCAGCACGTCGATGTGGTCATATTGGATATCCGAATGCCAGGCGAGGATGGCCTCTCCCTGGCGCGATATCTACGAGAGCACTCAGACGTTGCCATTATCATGCTGACCGGATCGACGGAAATCGTCGACCGCGTTGTCGGATTGGAGATTGGCGCCGACGACTATGTCGCGAAGCCCGTGGACTTGCGGGAGCTGCTGGCGCGGGTAAAGGCCGTGCTGCGCAGGACGTCGGCGAGCGAACGAGCTGCGGAGAAAGCGAGTACTCCGGACCCTCTCCAGATCCAGTTCGGCAAGTGCCGCTTCGACGCGGACGAACACAAATTATACAACGCCGAGGGGGCCGAAATTGCGATCACCGCGATGGAGTTCCGGCTTCTGAAAGTATTCAGCGAACATCGCGGACGAGTGCTCAACCGCGATCAACTGCTCGAACTCGCCCATGACCGCGGATGGGATCCCTTCGATCGTAGTATCGACATTCGCGTTTCGCGCCTGCGGAAGAAAATCGAGGTCGATCCCTCCAAGCCGGAGGTGATCAGGACGATCCGCGGCATGGGTTACCTCTACTCCTGAGAGCGCCGCACGGTGGACCAGCGCCTCATCCCTTGCGGTTGAGGTATTGCGACCTTGTGATCCAGGCGAATGGCCCCGCTCGAACTTCTGAGTTTCGGGAATGCAGCTGCGTTGCCCTGGGCTTCCACTCTCACCTGTGGGCGCTGAGGGGCGTGTTGGCCAAGCCGGCCTTCTCGACACCTGGATTGTGTGCCGCAGCCGTCAGGCTGCACCTTGAGCGCGGGTCAGAGACGTTCGATGCCGAGAAAATCCGGCGCTCCCACCCACGCGGCCTTGAAGCGCGCATCCATCTCTTCGGCGTCCGCTGTCCTGCCGGTCCGGCGGAACACCTGGCGCAGGCCCCACAACGCCCAGGCGTTGTTCGGCGTCTGCTCCAGGACGTGCTCGAAGGCTGCCGCCGCCGCCTCGTGCTCGCCCATGGCAATGTTGACCGCGCCGAGGGTCTGTCGGACCGGATAATACCAGTACGCCGGTTCCATATAGGCAAGCCCGTCCTCGATCGCGACCGCTGCCTCAAGCTTATTGCGCGCTTCCCGCAGGTTGCCCTGGTGCTGGGCAATGCGAGCCTCCACGATCAGCGCGCTCAATTCCAGCAGGTCCGGCGCCGGAAGTCCTCCCGCCGTCTCCGTGGAAAAATCGGTGTCGGCAGCGAGCTTGCGGATTGCGGCGGTCTCGGCGCGCGCCGCCTCGCTCGCACCCTTTGCGGCGAAGGCGACGCCCCGCGCATATCGCCAGGTTGCCTCGACGTAAGGCAGGGCGTTTGCCGGCAGCGGCAGCGCGAGTATGACCTCGGGACCGCTGTACTGGGCGTGCGCGAAATAGGGAGCCGCCTTGATCGGCTGCAGCCCGGCCACCTTTCTGGCCATGGTGTCGGAGACAAGGGATTCGAGCTTTTTGGCCGCCTCGGCGATTGCCTCGACGTCGCCCGCCATCTGTGCGGAAGTCATCAGGAAATGCAGGTTGTGCGGATAATAGCCGTCCGTGTAGACACCGGGCGTGCTCTCCGGCGCTATGCCGACGCGCTCGAAATAGGCCTCGTCCGCTGCCACCGCCTCGCGGTTGATTTCCAGGCTGTCGATCCACCGGCCGACCTGGTGATAGATGTGCGCTGGCATGTGCACGATGTGTCCGGCGCCTGGCATGAGGGCGGCAAGCCGGTCGGCATGGGCTTCGGCCCTTTCCGGCGTCGTGGACGCTTCGACGGCATGGATATAGAGATGGATCGCGCCGGCATGATCCGAATTGCGCGCCAGCACCCGCTCCAACGAAGCCACAAGCTTGGCCGTGTCCGGCTTTGGCGTTGCTCCGCCGTCAAGCCAGTAGTCCCAGGGCGTCAGGTTCATAATCGCGTCAGCGTAGAGCGTGGCGATTTCGTCGTCCTGCGGATGGCGGTCTGCCAGTTCCGCCATCGCCGCGGCATAGGCCTGGTTCAGGGCGCCCTGGTCGGCCGAAGTATCGGCGCTGTAGCGCTTGGAGAGCGCGGCGATGAGGTCCTTTTCCCGGCTGGTGGCAAGGTGCGCTAGCTTGCGCGCCTGCGCGACGGCTTCGGCGGCGTTCGCGGCCGCCTCCTGGCCCATGCCGGCGTTGATGTTGGGGCCGAGCACGTAGGCCTCGCCCCAGAAACACATGGCGCAGGTCGGGTCCAGCTTCTGCGCGGCCCTGAAAGCGCGTTGCGCTTCGGCGTGGTTGAATGCCCACGCCCAGCGCAGACCCTGATTGAAATAGGCCTGCGCCAGCGGGTTGGCGGTGGTGACAGGGTAGGAATGACTGCCGAGGTTTTCGAACAGCGGGACGCTTGTCGAATCCTCTCCAACCGCCGCCTTGGCCTGGCGATGCGGAACGCCCGTTTCATGGGCATTGGCGGCGGGCGCCGCCAGAAGGGCGGCCGCGCTCGCACAGGCCAGCAGCGGGAGCCTAAATGAAAGCTTCATGGTTCAGCCCGCCTTGTCTTCTTGGCCGCGCTTCAAGCCGCGGACCACCAAACCAATTTCGGACCGGCTGATCCCGATGTCCCTCAAGAAGGCATCGTCCATTGCCGCCAGAGTCCGTTCCGCCATACGGTGAACCCGGTAGTCCCGGAAAGAGCGGTAAGCTGCTCGCATTATCGACATTGCAACACTCCATTGATTGGCGCCGCGGGATGCAGCGGTTGCCATTGCATTTAAACCATCCCTGTTTCAGGCGTTTTTCCGCGCCGAACGCGAAGTGTTTCGTTTGTTTCAGCGCCGGGGAGCGCTCCCGCGCGGTGTGAATTCCGAGCTGCCGGAGTCGCGCGGGAAACCGCCTTCTTTCTTAGCGCTCGATAGTGAAACCGGCGTCCGCGATCAGCCACGTTGGCTCGCGCGTCAGATGGCGGCACCGGGAGCCAGCCCCTCAGTCCGACAAGATGCCTTTGCAGAGTGCTCGGGGAGCGGAGTCTCACACCTGCCGCCCGCCGAGCTTCAGGACGTGGCAGAATTCAGCCAGCGCGCCCTTTGGGTGGGATGCTAGAAGGCGAGTGGATGACGACTACGGTCTCGGCCATAGCGTCACCCAAAACGTCTAAGGCAGGTTGAAGCTGGAGGAGGCATCGCCGGCGCCCTGCCCTTTGAAGTCGATGATTTGCCTTTCCAGGCGATCCGCCGAAACTTCTGCTACGGCAAAATTCTGCGAATTAGCTCCGTGCTGTTCAGGCCCGGAACGGCCCCAGAGATAAGGCAGCCCGCCTACCGATCTAATCGCCGATTATCTGCTGCCTTCCGAAACGGCAACAATGCGCCAATTCTGGATCTTCCCCAGTGATGCTGCGAAGTTAGCGTGCATTTCGTTGGGCAGCGCAGATGGTTGCACGGCAAGGAGCCTAGCGTCCGGGTTTTGCGCCGTACACGTCGTCAGCGAACCCTGTAGAACGGATTCGGCAGCAGGAACAGCTTCTCGGCGTGTCCCCCGAACAGGTCGGATGGCTGGTCACCGACATTGGCAATGATCGTGTAGCCGGCCTTTTCGATTTCGGCTCTTACGGGTGCCTTGAAATCAGCGGCGGAACCATATTTGGCGCCCGGCTGGACCATATAAAGTTGCTCATAGCCGGCATAGCCCGCCGATTGCAGGTTCTGTTCGGTCGCCTGACGCTGGTCCTCCGGACGTCCGGTGATGAAGAATACTGCGACTTTCGCCGTTCGCGCCTGCCGGAAGACCTGCAGCACAGGGTCGATGGCCGGATCCTTCGCGAGTTGGTCCCAGGCGGCCCAGCCACAGGGACCGTCGATTGCGATGTCGCAGGCGCCGCCGATCGGGCGGCCGAAATTGTCACGTATGATCACTTCCCAGTTGGCCAAAGCCGTCTCGTCGATATCGAGCACCAGTGCGGGGCGAGGCACCTCCATTGCGCGCTTGACGACCCAATCGCCAGCCTGCTTCGCCACGGCGGCAAGGTCGCGATCATATGCGCCGGAATCATGATAAGCGGCGGCCGCCAGCATCGCGTCGCCGACATTGGCTGGCTGAGACGGGCTCGTGAGAAGGAGTGAGCCGTCGGCACGCGCCGACCCAGGCACATTTGTGCCAGTCATCAGCAGGATTGCCCCGACGGCCGCACCACGCGCAATTCTATTCCAACCAATCGTCTGCATCACGAGACCTTGCGGTCGCGAGAGTGCTCTGTCAAGCGAGGCAAACCACAGGTCCTCGAAACTGAGCGATGTCGGCAAGTGCCCCAATAGCGGTTTTTCGGGGTGCTTGAGGTGAACGCTAGAAGTTGACCTCGCGAGAACTACACCAACGCTCTTGAAGACAGGTTCGGGGTACCGACGGCGAGATGGTTAGACCCCTCCGAAGAGGTGCTCGCAATGGATGCTCCGGACTGGTGGGCGCACCGGAGAAGGTTGGATAGCGCGATATTCCGCGAAATGACTGCCCAATCACCGCCGATTGCCGTTCAGCCGGCGCACCGAGCCGTCAAGGACGCGATCATCCGCATGGCGAGGGTTCGCAGCTTTGGCGCGCGTTGCCGTTCAGCGGGCACCGCGGTGGAAGGACCGCGGTGCCGTAGTCTGTACCCGCACACCTAGCAGTTCGCCCCAGTCTGCGGATCGCACGCTTTGTTTTCTTGCTTCTGTGGTTTGGGCTTGGCCGCCTGCTCAGGCTCGGCCTGCTGCTGCTCAGCGGCGGGCTGCTCCTCGGCCTTCGGCTTCTCAGGCTTGGCCGCCTGTTCCGGCTCGGCCTGCTGCTCGGCAGCGGGCTGCTCCTTGGCCTTCGGCTTCTCAGGCTTGGCCGCCTGTTCCGGCTCGGCCTGCTGCTCGGCAGCGGGCTGCTCCTTGGCCTTCCGCTTCTCAGGTTTGGCCGCCTGCTCGGGCTCGGCCTGCTGCTCGGCGGCGGGCTGCTCCTTGGCCTTCGGCTTCTCAGGCTTGGCAGCCTGTTCCGGCTCGGCCTGCTGCTCGGCGGCGGGCTGCTCCTTGGCCTTCGGCTTCTCAGGTTTGGCCGCCTGGTCCGGTTCGGCCTGCTGCTGCTCGGCGGCGGGCTGCTCCTTGACCTTCGGCTTCTCAGGTTTGGCGGTCTCTTCCGGCTCGGCCTGCTTCTGCTCGGCGGCGGGTTGCTCCTCTGTCGTCGACTTCTCAGGCTTGGCCGCCTGGTCCGGTTCGGCCTGCTGCTGCTCGGCGGCCGGTTGCTCCTCGCTCGTCGGCTTCTCAGGCTTGGCGGTCTCTTCCGGCTCAACCTGTTCGTCGGTCGCCGGCGCCTGTTCGGTCGTTGCTGCGCCTTCGGTCGGCTTCGATTTCCGGCCTGCCTGAACCTGCTTCACCTCCTCGATGTCTTTGAGCTCAGCTGGTTTGGCATCTGCATCGGCTTTCACTTCACCTTCAAAGACTGTGACCGTATTGTTTTCCAATTTTCCGGCCTGCTCGGGCGTCTCGGTCTCGCTGACCTCGACGACAGTCACCTGCTGGTTCGTCTCCTTCTCGATCACATTGACATCAATGACTTTGTTGATCACCACGTTGTTCTGGATCGTCACATCGCCGGCCGGCTCGGCCGCTTCGACAATGCGCACAAACTCCGGCTCGTCACGGATAACGACGACAGAAATGTCCTCAGCAAGGAATTCGCGGGTGGGGACCACGACCCAGTAAAAATCCGGCGTGGCGTCGAAGGTCACCTCGATCGAAATCAAATCGGGATCGCGGCGCGGCGGCAGTGGAGCCCAGATGATGTGCTCCCTTTCGCGGCGCCAGCTCACCCATGCTGGCGCCCAACGAGTGCCGGGAACCCAATACCAGCCGATGTCGTCGGCATAGCCCCACCGGCCGTAATGGTAAGTCGCCCAGCCGAACGGCTCGTCGGACACCCAGAGCCAGCCATACTGCTCGGTATAGACCCAGTGTCCAAGAGTATACGGACGCCAGTCGTCAGCTACAGCAACTGGGACGAAAACGGTCGCTCCCTCGTAGGAAACCCAATCACCGTGGGAAGACAGGTCATCGTAGAATGTGCTGATCGAAATGGAAACGTCGGTGGCGGCCCTCGCCTCGGACACAAGCGACAATGGCGCAACCGGGGTGGGAATCTCGACTACCGTAAGCAAACAGGCGGTCACCCCGCCCAGCATCAGTCGTATCGCATTTTGTGCAAGGACGCGTTTCATTATGGTCTTCCTCCGAAACAGATCGCCCTTCCTCTTGGAAACTCGCCGGCTGTCGGATTGTTCCACTTGCTAATGTTGCCCGCATCTGCACACACCGGCTTGGCATCACATGATGGTATGCCACCCTTATCAGCGCAAACGGCACACATCGCGCATTGCTGCCTTGCAGCCTCGGGCCGAAATTGGTTCTTCCTGAAAGGAAAAACTGCCCAGCAACTACCTCACCCGAGGGTCATATATATTCGCGGACAAACATGCCCGCGCTGTGAAGAGCGCGCCAACCGGCACTCAATCCTGCATTCCAAACCGGCCAGGCGTGAATCATATGCGGCCAAACTTCGAGACGTACTTTGACGTCAGCCGCGCCAGCGGCTTCCGCGAGCCGAGTTGCGTCCGACAACAGCGTCTCGGCCGAACCGACTTGTACCAGCATTGGGGGAAATCCGCTCAGATCGGCGAACAACGGCGAGATCAGGGGATCGCGCCGACTGACGCCAAGGGGAACATAGGCGGTTGCCAGTTCCTCCAAATACGCCCGGTGGACGATAGGGTCGATCGCGTCCTTAGTTGATAGTGTCGCGCCGGACATCGAAAGGTCCGTCCAGGGGGAAACCAGCCAAAGGCATCGCGGCAACCGCTCCCCTGCCGCGCACAATATACTGACCAGGCACAGGGTGAGATTGCCGCCCGCACTGTCTCCGCCAACCACGATGCGATCCGGCGCGATCCCTTGCCGGCTCAGAAAGCGCCATGCGGTGAGTGCGTCTTCATGTTGCGCAGGGAAAGGATGTTCCGGTGCGCGTCGATAGTCGATCGCGAGGGTGCGCATTCTCATTGTTCGCCCTGCCTCGGTCACCATTCGACGATGACTTTTGACAGAGCCGGAGCAGTAGCCACCACCGTGGAAAAAGAGCAGAACCTTATCCCTGTCACTCTCAGGCGCCAGCGACCACTCGCCCTCGAGGCCATCGAAAACCGCATTCTCGCATCGGATGTCGTCCGCAATCGGCCACGCCGAACCAACCTCGTCGAGCCGTGCCCGGCGTTCGGCCCAGCCCACCGGTCGTGGCTTTGACGTCAACAAGCTGCGGACGGCGTTGATCTCCGTCAGATCGAGGTGTTCGTCCACATCGCTCATTTTGCTTCCCTAGGATAGCCTGAGCTTCCGTTTCGGCCTCGCGCTTCAGCGCTGCCTCGTGCGTTTCTTTGATATAGGATACCGAGGGACGTGCCTTTCAACCACCATCCGCCCCCTGAGCGGCCGCGCTACGCGCTCAAGCGAAACCGTGTGACGTCGATGGCCGCGGCCATCAGCGTCTGCGTGTAGGTAGCCTGCGGATTGCTGAAGATTGCCTCGGTCGGCCCTTCCTCGACGATCTTGCCCTGCTTCATGACGATGATGTAGTCGGCCATGGCGCGCACGACGGCGAGATCGTGGCTGATGAACAGGTAGGACAGTTCATTGTCCGCCTGCAGCTTGCGCAGCAGTTCGACGATCTGTTTCTGGACGGAGCGGTCGAGTGCCGAGGTCGGCTCGTCGAGGACGACCACCTTGGGCTTGAGGATCATCGCACGCGCGATGGCGATGCGCTGGCGCTGGCCGCCGGAGAATTCGTGCGGGTAGCGATTGCGCGCATTCGGATCGAGCCCGACCTCGCGTAAGGCCTCGACTGCGCGCAGATCGCGTTGCCTGCCCGACAGGGTCGGCTCATGCACCAGAAGTCCTTCGGTGATGACTTGGCCAACGGTCATGCGCGGCGACAGCGAACCGAATGGGTCCTGGAAGACGAGCTGCAATTCACGCCGCAACGGCCGCATGGCCTGACGGTCGGCGGCGGAAATATCGCGATCGCCGAAGCGGATGAGGCCATCGCTAGGCAGCAGCCGCAGCAAGGCCCGGCCGAGCGTCGACTTTCCCGAACCCGATTCGCCAACGATGCCGATAGTCTGATTTCGTTTCAGCCGGATCGAAATGTGATCGACCGCGCGCAGGATCAGCGGCTCTCCGGCAAGAAACCCGCCGCCGATCTTGAAGGTCACTTCGACATTCCTGCCTTCGAGCAGAACGGGTGCGTTCGGCGGCGGCGGCGCCTTGGTTCCGGTCGGCTCGGCGGCCAGCAGCATCTTGGTATAGGCATGCTGCGGGTTGACGAAGATCGCTTCCGCCTCGCCCTCCTCGACGACTTCGCCGTAGCGCATGACATAGACGCGGTCGGCAAAGCGCCGGACAATGCCGAGATCGTGGGTGATGAAGACGATCGCCATGCCGAGCTTGCGCTGCAGTTCGGCGAGCAGCATGAGAATCTGCGCCTGGATTGTCACGTCGAGCGCCGTCGTCGGCTCGTCCGCGATCAGTATGTCGGGATCGTTGGCCAGCGCCATGGCGATCATCACCCGCTGTCGCTGACCACCCGACATTTCGTGCGGATAGGATTTCATCCGCCGCTCGGGATCGGGAATATGGACCAGCCGCAAGAGCTTGAGCGCCTCTTCGCGTGCCTCGGCGGCGCCAAGCCCACGATGCCGGCGGATCGGTTCGATCAGCTGGTTGCCGATCGAATAGAGCGGATCGAGCGACGTCATTGGCTCCTGGAAGATCATGCTGATCTTGCGGCCGCGGATCTGATTGAGCTCGGACTTGCTTAGGGTCAAAAGGTTGCGGCCGCGATAGTCGACGACGCCTGTCGCCTCGCCGTTCGAGGCCAGCAGGCTCATCGCCGCCATCATCGTCTGGCTCTTGCCGGAACCTGATTCGCCGACCACGGCAACGGTTTCGCCTGCATTGACGTGGATGTTGATGCCTTTGACGGCTTCGACCACGCCATCGAGCGTTCGGAAGCGGACCCGAAGGTCCTTGACGCTGAGGATCGTTTCGGAAGCGACCATCTCAACGATCCCTGGGGTCGAGCGCATCGCGCAGGCCGTCGCCGACGAAATTCAGCGCGAACAGCGTCGAGACGAGAAAGAAAGCAGGGAACAAGAGCAGCCAGTTGGCGGTGCCGATGTTCTTGGCGCCGGTCGAGATCAGCACGCCCCAGCTGGTCATCGGTTCCTGGACGCCGAGCCCGAGGAAGGACAGGAAACTCTCCAGGATGATGACATGCGGCACCAGCAGCGTCATGTAGATGACCACCGGGCCAAGCAGGTTGGGAATGACGTGGCGGATCAGGATGCCGCGTTGGCCGACGCCCATCGCCTCCGCCGCCTGGACGTATTCCTGCCGCCGGATCGACAGCGCCTGACCGCGCACGATACGCGCCATGTCGAGCCACAGCACGGCGCCGACCGCCAGGAACATCAGCACGAAGTTCCGGCCGAAGAACACCACCAGCATGATGACGAAGAAGATGAACGGCAGCGAATAAAGCACATCGACAATGCGCATCATGACCTCGTCGACCTTGCCACCGGCAAGGCCGGCCGTAGCGCCGTAGAGCACGCCTATGACGCCCGCGACGACCCCAGCGAGCAGGCCGATGGCCAGTGAGATGCGCCCGGCCATCAGCGTCCGCGACAGGAGATCGCGGCCGGTATTGTCGGTGCCGAACAGAAAATATTGCTGCCTGATCGAAGCGCTCATCACCGCCTCAAGGCCGTCAGGCGATTTGCTCTCTATCTTCGTGTTGTCGAAGGCATCGGAACGGTCGAGGTAGCGGACATTGCGGTCATCGATCGGCTTGGGCGATGTGACGGTGACGAAGATGCGATCGTCTTCCTGCCGCCACTCCTTGATGTCGACACGCATGCGCTTGATCGCCTCATTGAGCGCGGTTTCTATCTTGTCGGCCCTCGGATAGGCCGAGAAGCTCGGCGGTGTGCGCACATAGTCAGCGTAGATGGTGGTGTATCGATGCGGCACCAAAGAGGGTCCGAACACGCTGAGGATCGCGATGAAAGCAAGATAATACAGGCTGAACATGGCGGCGCGGTTGGCCTTGAGGCGCGCCCAGGCATCGCCCCACAGGGAGCGGCCGACGACGGCCGGAGCGGTGGCTGCGATATCAGTCATAGCGCACCCTCGGATCAACGAAGGCATACATGACGTCGACGATCAGGTTGAAGACGATGGTGAACAGCGCGATCACCACCACGGTGCCCATGACCAGCGTGTAGTCGCGGTTGAGTGCGGCCTCGACGAAATAGCGGCCGATGCCGGGAACGGCGAAGATCGTCTCGACGATGATCGAGCCGGTGAGCAGTGCCGCCGCCGCCGGGCCTGTGAACGAGACGATCGGCAAAATGGCGCCGCGCAGCGCATGCTTGACGACCACCGACCAGTCGGACAGGCCGAGCGCGCGTGCGGTGCGGATGTGGTGCGAGCGCAACGATTCGATCGTCGAGCCGCGCATCAGGCGGGCGACGATGGCGATCTGCGGCAAGGCGAGCGTCAGCACAGGCCCGACCTTGTTGAGCAGGGCGCCATCGCCCCAGCCGCCGATCGGCAGCAGCTTCCAGGTCAGACCGAACAAAAGCTGGATCACCGGCGCAATGACGAAGGTCGGAATGGTGCTGCCGGCGGCAGCCAGCGCAATCACCGAGTAGTCGGCAAGCTTGTTCTGGTTGAGCGCGGCAATGGTGCCGAGGAGGCCGCCAAGCAGCAGCGCCAGGATCAGGGCCGAGGCGCCGATCTGGATCGAAACGGGCAGGCCCCTGGCAAATAATTCGGTGACGGTGAAATCCGGCATGTTGTAGCTCGGACCGAAATTGCCGCGCAGCAGATTGCCGAGATAGTGGACATATTGCAGCCAGAGCGGGTCGTTGAGGCCGAACTGCGCTTCAAGATTGGCCTTGATCTCGGGGCTCAGGCCCCGCTCCTGGTTGAACGGGCCGCCCGGGGCGACGCGTATCAGGAAGAACGCCATGGTTACGATGACGAACAGCGTCGGGATGGCGGTCAGGAGCCGCCGGAATACGTAACGTAGCATCGGTTCCCCGCGGACCTAGAGCGACGTGCGTCCACTTGGACGCACAAAGTACGCTCTAGCGTTTCAATCTTCGCATCGTGCTTCCCGAAAATCGATTCCGATTTTCGGGCCGATGCGATGGCAAACCGGAACCGCCGCCCCTGACGCATGACCCCGAACCGAAGTTCGGAAAGGATCAGGCGTAAATCACAGCGCCCTGTGCGCGTCCCAAAGGACGCGCGGCGCTGTAGAGGAGCGGCAGTCCGGCCAAGGAGATCAGTCCTTGGAGATGAAGCGGGACGGATGCACGTCCATGACGTTGTCCTCAAAGCCATGAAGCTTCGGGGAAACGATATCCTTGTAGCTGTAGTAGAGGAGCGGGATGTTGCCGACCTCATCGACGAGAATGCGCTCCGCCTCAGCGAGTTGCTTCATGCGCTCTTCGGGCTTGCCGCCGGCGGCGGCAGCCTCGTCCATGGCCTTCTCGAAGTCCGGGCTGTTGTAGCCCGAATAGTTGTTGCCGCTTGCCTTGCGGGAGATGCCGAGGAAGGTTTCCGGATCCTTGTAATCCGCAATCCAGCCGGCACGCGCCACGTCATAGTCGCCCTTCTGCTCAAGGAAGGAGTAGTGGGTCTTGGTGTCGGTATTGAGCAGCGTGACTTCGACGCCGAGCGGCTTCAACTGCTCCTGGATGGCGACCGCAGTGTTCTTGTGGTTTTCCGACGTGTTGTAGCGGATTTCCATCTTCAGCGGTTTCTCGGGCGTATAGCCAAGCTTCTCGAGTACCTTCTTGGCCTCATCCTCGCGGTCGATCTGCGACATGTCCGCGTATTTGGCCATTGCCGGCGTATAGCCCTCAATGCCTGGAGGCACCATCGAATAGCCGGGCAGCATTGAGTTTTGCCAGACCTTTTCGGCAAGGAAATCGCGGTCGACTGCCATGGATATGGCATTGCGCAGTTCGACGTTGTCCCACGGGGCCTTGTCGGTTTTGATCGCAAAATAGTAGGTGCCGAGGTAAGGCCCGACGCGAATCTGATCGCCAAATTTGGCCTTGAGGTCGGCGAGCTGCTCGGTCGGGAGGTCGTCGTAGCTGTCGAGTTCGCCGGCCTCGAAGCGCTTCATCGCCGACGAACGATCTTCGGTCGGGATGTAGTTGACGACGTCGAGCTTGACGCTTGCAGCATCCCAGAATTTCGGATTCTTGACCAGTTTGATGTGGTCGTTGGGAACCCACTCCACCAGTGTAAAGGCGCCGTTGGAGACCAAATTGCCCGGTTTGATCCAATCGGCGCCGAGCTTGTCAATGGAGGCCTTGCTGACCGGATAGGCCGCCTGGTGGGTCAGCATTTCGAGGAAATAGGGCGTGGGCGCCTTCAGCGTCACTTCCAGTGTGTTTGCGTCGATTGCCTTGACGCCCATCTCCTCGGGCTTCGCCTTCTTGGTGTTCACCTCCTCGGCATTCTTCACGGGATAGAGCATCGAAGCGTATTCGGCGCCGGTGGCCGGATCTTCCAGCCGTTGGAAAGCGTAGACGAAGTCATCTGCCGTGACCGGAGCGCCATCCGACCAGACGGCGCCCTTGCGCAGCTTGAAGGTGTAGACGGTGCCGTCGTCCGATACTGTCCAGCTTTCGGCGGCGCCCGGGATGAGGTTCGCCTTTGCGTCCTGCATGGTCAGCCCCTGGAACAGGTCACGCAAAATATTTGCTTCGTAGATTGTCGAGGTCTTGTGCGGGTCGAGCGACTCCGATTCGGCGGCGGTGCCGCGGTTATAAACGACCTCGGCGAAAGCCGGCGTGTAGAACGTGCCGGCAGCCAAGGCCATGGTTGTGGCGAACACCGTCGCCTTCAGCATGTTTTTCAGCATGAAGTTCTCCCTGTCGAGGCGGCCCTTCAGCTACGCCTCTTGAGTGTTGACGCCCCGAAACCGATTAGATGGCCCCTTTGAGCGCGCCGCCGGTTCCCTCTCCGGCAGCTGGTGGCCAAACAGTAACGTGGCAATTTTTTATTTCAACAGACTCGTGAGGTCACCCTAAGTAAGGCGCGCTGACAGCCACTTCGCGGCCGCCAGAACAGCAGTCGAAACGATGGGCTTGCCTCCGTTTCCCACACTTCAAGCACTCGTTCTGGCAAGAAACCTGTCGTCGATTCCACTTTGTCGAAATGTCTTAAGCCGTCTTTAAGCAACCATGGGTTACTTCTTGCGCGAGCTTCGAGATGTCTCGATGGGCGAAGGACATGGACAGGATAGAAACTGAGACAATCTCTATACAGCGGCGTAAAATGCACCGGTTAACACTCAAATTTCGCCAGTTTAGAGACCAGTCCGGAACTTCCGCCATCGAGTTTGCGCTGCTTTCGCCCATTTTTATCTTAATTTTGCTCGGAATGGTTGCGTACGGTATCTATTTTGGTGCAAGCAACTCTGTACAGCAAATCGCAGCGGACGCCGCCCGCACGGCGATAGCCGGGCTGAATGAGGGCGAGCGCCAGGCGCTGGTGACCAGTTTCGTCAACACCAATGCCGGCGGATATCCCTTCGTCGATTCCACCAAGCTGACCTATCAGGCAAAGGACAGCACAGCCGACGGAAACCAGTTCGTCGTGTCCATCCAATACGATGCCCGTAACTTGCCGGTCTGGAATCTGTTCCCGACGCTGCCCATGCCTGGAACCACGATCTCACGCGAGTCGACAATACGGGTCGGAGGCATCTGAATGTCGGAAACTTTGCCGGGGAGGATCGGCCGGGTCGCCCACTCGATGCTTGGCGACCTGAATGCGAACTTCACCGTCATGACGGCGCTATGCGCACCGTTCGCGCTGGCGCTGGCCGCCTTCGCCATCGATGAAGGCTCGATCTATGTGGAGCGCCGGGAGGCTCAGTCGCTGGTCGATCTTGCGGCAATCACCGCCGCCTCCAACATCAACAACATTGAGGCCGCGGTGGTGACCACGCTCGGCGACAACGGAATGCCGGGTATCGTTGTCCAGAAGGCAGGGCAGACGATCGCCCCTGCCCTCGGGAAAACCGTCGTGTCAGTCACCGCCGGCCGATATTCACCAGAGTCGTCGCTCGGCGTCGACAAGCGCTTCGAGGCCGGCAAGACGCCCTACAATGCCGTCCACGTCACGCTGAAAAAGATTCCTGCCCGCTATTTCGCAAGTTCGCTTATCCCTACGCCGGTCATCGGCACCGATGCCGTTGCTAGCGTAGCGCCGCAGGCGATGTTCTCGGTCGGGTCCAGGCTTCTCAGCGTCAATGGCGGCATCCTGAACTCGCTTCTCAGCGGGCTCCTGGGCGGCAACATCTCGCTCAGCGTCATGGACTACAACGCGCTGATCGCTGCCGACGTCAACCTGCTTTCGTTCTTCGACGCGCTTGCCGTCCAGTTGCAACTGACAGGTGTCAGCTATTCGGAGGTGCTGGCTTCGAAAGCGACGGTGGGTCAGATAGCGACCGCCATGGCTGATGTTTCACCCGTTGGCAGCACCAGCAAGCTTGCCTTGCAGACAATCGCGTCAAGGACCACCAACACGGTCAAGATACCGCTCAATCATCTTGTCGACCTTGGATCAATGGGCCAATTGGGCCTCGGGCAAAAGTCGGCCGGTTTTTCGGTCGACGCTAACGCCATGGGAATGCTGACCTCCGCCGCCGCACTGGCCAACGGTTCGAAGCAGGTCGCGCTCAATCTCGGAGCCACCATTCCGGGGCTTACCTCGACCACGCTTGCCATCGCCATCGGCGAACCTGCGCAATTCTCGCCATGGCTGACAATCGGCGAGAAGGGCGCTGTGGTGCGCACGGCACAGACGCGGATCAAGCTGGTGGCGTCCGTCGGCGGCAGCAATGCCAATCTCGGTGGTGGCATCAGCCTGCTGGCCGTCAAACTGCCGCTGCATGTCGAGGTGGCCTCTGCCGAAGCCACGCTGACCGACATCAGCTGCCCGACGGGGCGCCCCGACAGTTTGAAGGTTACCATTGCCGCACGTCCGGGCCTTGCCTCGCTGCACCTTGGCGCCAGCGATGCCGACAACAGCCCCTCCGCCTTCGCCGATTTCAGCAACCCACAGTCATTTCAAAATGCCGAAATCGCGCAGGTCAGCGTGAGGCTTCTGTTTCTCACCCTCAATCTGATCGGCGTGAATGGTTCTGCAGCCGTTGAGATCGCCAACAACGATCCGACGATATTAACCTTCAACAGCACCGAAATCGCAAACAAGACGATAAAGACCGCCTCCACGAAAAACCTGACGCAATCTCTCACCACGTCGCTGGTCAACAATTTGTCGCTATCGGTCAGTGCGCTGGGCCTCGGGCTTGATGTAACCGCCTTGCTTGGAACGGTGAAGCCGGCAGTGGTGGCGCTGCTGAACGGCGTGACGGCGCCTGTCGACGAATTGGTTTACAACGTGCTTGCGGCACTGGGCGTCCGCGTCGGCGAAGCCGATGTCCGGGTCATGGGCGCGACTTGCGGGCGCTCCGTGCTCGTTCAATGAGCTGACAAATGGACGGGTCAGCCGGCTCGTCCGAGGAAGCAGCCCAAGGGCGGCAGCGACAGAATTTTGTCCTGCAAGGCGGTACCAGCGCCAAGATCGATCGACTCTGCGACATCGATACCCTGCGGCAACGGCCAGCTGGCCGGCTTCTCGGCGAAATTGAAAACGCAGAGCAGCTTCTCGCCGCCGCCTTCGCGAATGAAGGCAAGCACATCGCCCTCGGCATCGAGAAAGCGGATCGAACCTTGTACCAATGCGGCATGCTGCTTGCGCAAGGCCAGCATCGCCCGATAGCTGGCCAGAACCGACTTTTCCTCGCCATTCTGGATATCAACCGCGCGGGCGCGATTGCTTTCCGGGATCGGAAGCCACGGCCTGCCGGTGGAAAAACCGGCATTGTCGGCACCTCTCTCCCAGACCATCGGCGTGCGGCAGCCATCCCTGCCCTTGAACCCGGGCCAGAAGCGGATGCCGTAGGGATCGCGCAAATCCTCGAACGCCAATTCCGCCTCCTCCAACCCGAGTTCCTCGCCCTGATAGAGGCAGATCGATCCACGCAGGCATGACAGCAGCGCGATCGAGAACCTCGCCACCCTCTCTGGATCGCCGTCGAGCCTTGTCCAGCGCGTCACGTGGCGAACGACATCGTGGTTGGAAAACGCCCAGCAGACCCCGCCGTCCAAGACCGTACTCTCGAAAGCCTCGACACATCCGCGTATATGTGCTGCCGAGAATTGCGGACCGAGCAGGTCGAACGTGTAGCACATGTCGAGCTTGTCGCCGCCGCCAGTGTAGGCGGCGAGCGTCTGCAACGAACGGGTTTCGTCGCCGACCTCGCCGACAGCGGCGCGGCCCTCATATTCGTCGAGCAGCGCCCGAAAACGCCTGAGGAATGCGAGGTTTTCGGGCTGCGTCTTGTCGAACAGATGTTCCTGATAGAGGTAGGGATTGGTTTCGGTGTTGGTGCCGGCGACACTCGACGCCAGGGGCGGGTTGCTGCGCAGCCAGCGGTCATGGACATAGTAGTTGACGGTATCGAGCCGAAAGCCGTCGACGCCGCGCTCCAGCCAGAACCGCACCGTTTCCAGCAAGGCGTCCTGAACCTCCGGATTGTGGAAATTGAGGTCCGGCTGCGAGGCAAGGAAATTGTGCAAGTAATATTGCCTGCGGGTCGCATCCCACTCCCAGGCGGGACCGCCGAAGACCGACAGCCAGTTGTTGGGGGCGGTGCCGTCAGGCCTCGGATCGGCCCAGACATACCAGTCCGCCCTGTGGTTATCGCGGCTCGCGCGGCTTTCGACGAACCATTCATGCCGGTCGGACGAATGCGACAGGACCTGGTCGATAATGACTTTCAGGCCGAGACGGTGCGCCACGGCGACCACCGCGTCGAAATCCTCTGATGTGCCGAAGATCGGATCGACGGCTGTATAGTCGGATACGTCGTAACCCATATCGGCCATCGGCGACTTGAAGAAGGGCGACAGCCAGACGGCGTCGACGCCAAGCGATGCTACATGAGCCAGCCTTGGGACGATGCCGCGCAGATCGCCACTGCCGTCCCCCGTCGTATCTTGGAAGGAGCGCGGGTAGATCTGGTAGATGACGCAGCCGCGCCACCACTCGGTGTTGTCACTTGCCACCGGCGTTCTCCTCTATCCGTGCCTGCGCGGCTTTGTGTTCGATGATGAAAATCACCGTTCGCCCCGGCACCGGCCGTGAAATTCCTGCTGCGCCGTCCGGTGTTTCGATGGCTGGCACCCAGCGAAATCCGTCGCGCTCCGGCAGCGTGAACATACACGCCCGGCGATCACCATTGATGACCGCGGCAAGGCGGCAATCATCGCCGCCGAGCATCATGACCAGGCGGTACCGCTTCGGATCGTGCCAGCCTGCCTCGTCGAGCGGCATGCCGGTTTCAGTGAGCCAGACGACGTCCGGTATTTCTGACCCGGGCCGCGGCTGTCCAGTCAGGAAGCGCGTGTCGGAAAGCGCCTGCACGGAACGACGCATCGCGGCGAGCAAAACGGCGCGTTGTTCCAGCGCCTGATCGCGGCCGGTCCAGTCGAGCCAGGTGATCTCGTTGTCCTGCGCATAGGCGTTGTTGTTGCCCTCCTGGGTGCGGCCGAATTCGTCGCCGGCGGTCAGCATGATCGTGCCGCGCGAGGCAAACAGCATGGCCAGCAGCGCACACTGGTCATCGAAACGGGCCGTAACGATCGCCCGGTCGCCGGTCTCACCCTCGACGCCATTGTTCCAGGACAGGTTGTGGTCGTGGCCATCGCGGTTCTGCTCGCCATTGGCCTCATTGTGCTTGTGTTCGTAGGCAACAATGTCGGCCAGCGTCATGCCGTCATGCGCGGCGATGAAATTGACGCTGCGGTTTGTCTGCCGGCCTGGCTTGGCAAACACGTCGGACGAGCCGGCAAGCCGGGTCGCCAGCGCGCCGACCATGCCGCTATCGCCGCGCCAGAAGCGGCGAATATCGTCGCGATATTTGTCGTTCCATTCGAGGAAGGGCGGCGGAAAATTGCCAAGCTGATAACCGTCAGGGCCGATATCCCAAGGCTCGGCGATCAGCACCTTGTCACCAAGGACCGGGTCGTTGCGAATAGCCATGAGCAACGGCGCCGCCGCGTCGAATACGCCATCGACCCGACCCAAAATGGGCGCCAGATCGAAGCGGAAACCGTCGACGCCGGCATGGCAGACAAAGTGACGAAGCGTGTCGAGGACCATTTCCTGGACGATCGGATGATCACAGGCGACCGTGTTGCCGGTTCCGGTGTCGTTAGCCAAGCTGCCGTCCGGCCGATGCCGGTAGTAGGCACGGCTGTCGAGGCCGCGCAGCGACAGCGTCGGCCCAAACCTGTCGCTTTCGCCGGTGTGGTTGAAGACGAGGTCGAGGATGACGCCGATGCCGGCCTCACGCAGCGTGGCAACCGTCTGCCGCAATTCCGCGAGACCGCCGGGCGCCAGGCGCGGATCGAGCGCCATGAAGGTCACGGGGTTGTAGCCCCAGGCATTACGCAGCCCGAGCGGCGGCAGATGCCGCTCATCGATCGATGCCGTCACCGGCATCAGTTCGACCGCTCGGACCCCGATTTTTTTCAGGTGCTCGACTATGGCCGGATGGGCAAGGGCTGCGATCGTCCCGCGCTGCTGCTTCGGGATGTCCGGATGCAGCATGGTGAAGGCGCGCACCGGCACTTCGTAGATCAGACCACCGGGCTGGAATAGCGGCGGCAAGGCAGGCGTCGGTTGCGGCAGTGTGGCGGCAATCGCCTTCGGCAGCAGCGGCGCGGTATCGGTGCCGTCGCCCCGTCGTGCGGCGAGCCTGATGTCATAGACATAAGGCCTGTCGATCTCGACGGCATATGGGTCGACCAGCAGCTTGCCGGGATCGAACCAGAGCCCTTGCTCGGGCGCATACTCGCCATCGGCGCGAAATCCGTACCGGGTGCCGGCAGCGAGGCCGGCAACGAAAAGCGCGTGAACGCCCTCGCCTTCCGGCTGAAGTTCGATCCGGCCGATCTCCCTGTAACCCTGCTCATCGAAGATCGAGACCCAGAGCCGGCGGGCCGCGGACGACCATGCGGCAAAGCGAATGCCTTCGCGGGTGACGGTCGCGCCGAGCTGGCTCACGCGCGCCAACCTTGTTGTGGAGCATCGCAAAGGTTCGGGATTGGCCGAAGCCTATCCAACTTCGTCATCCCTGGGCGAAGCAGGAGCGAAGCTCCGTCGCGGAGACCCTGGGATCCATGACGTGACCTCGGCCGACGCATGCGGCGGAGCAGACTTATACACGGTGGCGGCGCTCTGGGGTCATGGCATGGATCCTGGGGTCTGCGCCGCGTCGCTGCGCTCCTTGCTTCGCCCCAGGATGACGAAGCGATGGGGGTTTTAGCCAATCTCCAAGCCATGCGATCCGTCAGCGCAAGCACATCCGGCCTGTCAAGCTTCTGCGCCAGGAGACCAGTTCCCCGATCGGCAACGCGGATCGACCCTCCCGACAGGCGAGAGGATGAGGGTGGCCAGCTTCACGTAATCACGCTCGGCTTGTCGCGGCCGGTATGGCTGCGAATCCCGGCGATATCATCGGCTGCCGCAATCAGATCGGCAAGCGCCTCCTGCGTGTCGAGATCGTGCCTGGATTTGTCCGGCTCGTAGCGCTCGATATAGACGCGCAACGTCGCCCCTGAGGTACCGGTGCCGGAAAGACGGAAGACGACGCGCGATCCGCCTTCGAAGAGCACCCTGATGCCCTGGTTCCTGGCTATCGAGCCGTCGACCGGGTCGTGGTAGGCGAAATCGTCGGCGCTGGCGATCTTCATGCCACGCACGCTGGCGCCAGGCAGTGATGCGAGTTTCGCGCGCAATTCATCGACCAGGGCGTTGGCGCGGTCGGTCTCGACCTCCTCATAGTCATGGCGCGAGTAGTAATTGCGACCGTAGGTCGCCCAGTGCTCGGTGACGATCTGCTTGGCGCTTTCGCCGCGGGCAGCAAGGATATTGAGCCACAAAAGCACGGCCCACAGCCCGTCCTTTTCGCGGACATGGTTGGAGCCGGTTCCCGCACTTTCCTCGCCGCAGATCGTTGCCATGTCGGCATCGAGCAGATTGCCGAAGAATTTCCAGCCGGTCGGCGTTTCGTAGATGCCGATGCCGAGCTTTTCGGCGACGCGATCGGCCGCGCCGCTGGTCGGCATGGAGCGCGCGATGCCTTTCAGGCCGGCCTTGTAGCCCGGCGCCAGATGGGCGTTGGCGGCGAGCATGGCCACCGAATCCGACGGGGTGACGAAAATGCCCTTGCCGATGATCAGGTTACGGTCGCCGTCACCGTCGGAAGCAGCGCCGAAATCCGGCGCATCCGGTCCCATCATCTCGTCATAGAGGTGTTTGGCATGAACCAGATTGGGGTCGGGATGGTGGCCGCCGAAATCCGGCAGGGGAATGAAGTTGCGGGCGGTGCCCTTCGGCGCGCCGAGCCGGTTCTCCAGGATCTCCTTGGCGTAGGGACCGGTCACGGCATGCATGGCGTCGAAGCGCATGCGGAAACCCGATTTGAACAGTGCGCGCAAGGCATCGAAATCGAACAGGCCTTCCATCAGCTCGGCATAGTCGGCGACCGGATCGATCACCTCGACCGTCATGCCGCCCGCCTCGACTGTACCGATCGTGTCGAGGTCGACCGTGCCGACGTCGGCGATCTTGAAACTGGAGATTACCTTGGTCTTGGCGAAGATCGCGTCGGTCAGCTTTTCCGGCGCCGGGCCGCCGTTGCCGGCATTGTACTTGATGCCGAAATCCTCGTGTGGGCCACCCGGATTGTGGCTGGCCGACAGGATGATGCCGCCGAAGGTCTTGTATTTGCGGATGACATGCGAAGCGGCCGGCGTCGATAAGATGCCGCCCTGGCCGACCACCACCTTGCCGAAGCCGTTGGCAGCAGCCATGGCGATGGCCTTCTGGATGACCTCGCGATTGTAGAAGCGGCCGTCGCCGCCGATCACCAGGGTCTTGCCCTTAAACCCGTCCAGTGCATCGAAGATCGACTGGATGAAGTTCTCGGCATAGTGCTCCTGCTGGAACACGGGCACTTTCTTGCGCAGCCCGGAAGTGCCGGGCTTCTGGTCTAAGTAGGGTTTGGTGGCGACGGTGCGTATCATGCTTCAGGCAACCCTTTTCGAAAGCAGCAAGCGATAGAGTTCGAGGTATTTTTCTGCGCTTTTGTCCCACGACACATCGGCCTTCATGCCCTGCCGCTGCATCGACGTCCAGACCGTGGGGTTGGCGTGCGCCGCGACCAGCCGGCGGATGGCGTGCAGCAAGGCGCCGGGATCGGCGGGTGCGAACTGAAAGCCGGTTGCGACGCCTGCCGAAACGGCCGCTTCATTGGCGTCGATGACCGTGTCGGCAAGGCCACCGGTGCGGGCGACGATCGGCACACAGCCATAGCGCAGGCCGTAGAGCTGAGTCAGCCCGCAAGGCTCGAAGCGCGACGGGATGACGATGGCGTCACAGCCGCCCTGCATGGTGTGGGACAGCCCCTCGTCGTAACCGATCACGACGCCGATGCGACCGCGATGGCGGGCGGCGGCGGCCAGCAGCGCGCCTTCGAGGCCGGCGTCGCCGGACCCCAGGATCGCCAGGCGCGCACCCCTCGCAACGATCCCGTCGACGACTGTCGCCAGTATGTCCATGCCCTTTTGCCAGGTGAGCCGGCTGATGACGCAGACGATCGGACTGTCGTCGCGGTCGAGATTGAAACGATCTTCGACCGCGGTCCGGTTAGGATGCCGCAGCTTCAATGTCTTGGCCGTGTAGTTGGAGACCAGATGCTTGTCGGTTTCAGGGTTCCATATCTCGGTATCGATGCCATTGACGATGCCATAGAGATCGACGGATCGCATGTTGACGAGCCCATCGAGCCCCATGCCGAATTCCGGCGAGCGGATCTCCTGCGCATACGTCGGGCTGACTGTGGTGATGGCCCAGGCGGCCTGCAGGCCGGCCTTGAGGAAACCGACGCCGCCATAATATTCGACGCCGTCGAGCGCCATGGCCGCTGCCGGCAAGCCAAGCTCGCCAAAGATGCCGGCGCCGAACTGACCTTGGAAAGCGAGGTTGTGGACGGTGATCATCGACGGCGTGCCGACCGCCTTGCCGTACCGCATATAGGCCAGCGTCATCGCCGATTGCCAGTCATGGGCATGGACGATGTCCGGCTGGTAGCCCGAGATGACGCCGCCGGCGATGTCGCCGCCAACCTGGCTCAAGGCCGCGAAACGCCGCCAATTGTCCGGCCAGTCGGCGCCGGCGGCATTGCCATAGGGGCCGCCGGGACGATCGAACAGATGCGGCGCGTCGAGCACGAACAGGTCGAGCCCGGCAATCTGGACAGCATGGACCGACGCCTTGCCGCCCTGCAGCAGCGGATATTGGTGAACGGGTTTTTTCTTCTTGAAGCCATCCATCACTTGGGGATAGCCGGGAACAAGCGTGCGCATCGTCACGCCCTTGCCGGCGAGCGCGACGGGCAACGCGCCGGTCACGTCGGCAAGCCCGCCAGTCTTGATCAGAGGGAATATTTCGGGCGTGACCGACAGAACCTGCATTCATTGCAATCCCAGTTTGTCGATCATGGCCTGCGTGACGAGGCAGATGCCCTTTTCGGAAACGCGGAAGCGCTTGGCGTCGAGAACGGGATCCTCGCCGACCACCAGCCCCTCCGGTATCCTTACGCCATGATCGATCACCACGCGCTTCAATCTTGCGTTCCGGGCGACATGGCAGTCGGGCAGCATGACGACTTCCTCGAGCGTCGAATAGGAGTTGATGCGCGCGCCGGTGAAGATCAGGCTTCGCTTCAGCGAAGCACCAGAGACGATGCAATCACCTGAGACGAGCGACGACACAGCCGAGCCGCGGCGGCCATCCTCGTCATGCACGAACTTTGCCGGCGGCTTCAGCTCGGCATAGGTCCAGATCGGCCAGTCGCGGTCGTAGAGGTCGAGCTCCGGCGTGATGTCGGTCAGGTCGATATTGGCTTCCCAATAGGCGTCGACCGTTCCGACATCGCGCCAGTAGGCTTCGTTCTCGGCCGTCGAGCGCACGCAGGATTTGGCGAAGCGATGGGCGATCGCCTTCCCGTGCTCGACGACATAGGGGATGATGTCCTTGCCGAAGTCGCGGCTTGAGCCAGGCTCGACCGCGTCGCGGCGCAATTGCTCCATCAGGAACTTGGTCTTGAATACGTAGATGCCCATCGAGGCCAGGGCAAAATCCGGTCTGTCGGGAATGCCGGGCGGATCTGCCGGTTTCTCGATGAAAGAGATGATGGTGTCCTTTGCATCGACATGCATGACGCCGAAACCGGTCGCCTCCATGCGCCGCACTTCGAGGCAGCCGACGGTGACGTCGGCGCCGGCGTCGACATGCTGGCGAAGCATCAGCTCATAGTCCATCTTGTAGACGTGGTCGCCGGCCAGGATGACCATGTATTCGGGCCCGTAGGCCTCGATGATGTCGATGTTCTGGTACACGGCATCGGCCGTGCCCTCATACCATTGCGTTTCCGAAACGCGCTGGCTGGCCGGCAGGATGTCGAAGCTCTCGTTGCGCTCGGGCCGCAGGAAGTTCCAGCCGCGCTGCAGGTGGCGGATCAGCGAGTGTGCCTTGTACTGAGTGGCGACGCCGAGGCGGCGAATACCGGAATTGAGCGCATTGGAGAGCGCAAAATCGATGATGCGCGTCTTGCCGCCGAAATAGACCGCGGGCTTGGCGCGCCGGTCTGTCAATTCCTTGAGGCGGCTGCCACGGCCGCCGGCCAGAACATAAGCCATGGCATCGCGCGCCAGCGGCTGGGTCCGTTTTATCTCTGCCATTTTTATCCTCCCAAGTTACGCGCTGCGAGACATCGCTTAGTCCGGAGCAAATTCGAGCATGATCGTCGACAGTGGCGGCAACAGCATCGTCGCCGAGATGCCTCCTCCTTCCCCCCGAGCCTCGACGGCACCGCCATTGCCCTTGCCTGAACCGCCATAGTCGGTGGCGTCCGTGTTGATGATCTCGCGCCATCTTCCAGCCGTCGGCAACGGCACGCGATAATCGTCACGCGGCACCGGTGTAAGATTGGAGATGACGGCGACCGGGTTTCCGCCCGGCGCGCTGCGCAGCCAGGCAAAGACAGAGTTGGCGCTATCGTCGACGATCAGCCAGGAAAAGCCCTCCGGCTCGCAATCGCGAGCATGCAGGGCCGGGCGTGAGCGGTAGAGATAGTTGAGATCGCGCACCGTCTGCCAGACGCCGCGGTGGGGGTGGGAACCGAGCAGGTCCCAGTCGAGCGCGCGCGCCTCGCTCCACTCGCGGCGCTGGGCGAATTCCTGCCCCATGAACAACAGCTTCTTGCCGGGATAGCCCCACATGAAGGCGTAGTAGGCGCGCAGCGTCGCGAATTTCTGCCAGTCGTCCCCGGCCATCTTGCTAAGCAGCGTCCCCTTGCCGTGCACGACCTCGTCATGGGAGAGCGGCAGCACGAAATTCTCGCTGAAGGCGTAGACCAGGCCAAAGGTGATGTCGCCGTGGTGATGCTTGCGAAAAATCGGCTCCTTGGAGAAATACTCCAGTGTGTCGTGCATGAAGCCCATGTTCCACTTGAAGCCAAAACCCAGCCCGCCCTCATGAACCGGCTGCGAAACTTTTGGCCATGAGGTCGATTCCTCGGCGATCGTCATCACCCCAGGATGATGGCCGTAGACCTCCTTGTTCATCCTCTGGAGGAAGCTGACCGCCTCAAGGTTCTCGCGCCCACCCTTTTCGTTGGGAATCCATTCGCCGGCCTTGCGCGAATAGTCGAGGTAGAGCATTGAGGCGACGGCATCGACCCGCAAACCATCGACGTGGTACTTCTCGGCCCAAAACAGCGCATTGTTGACCAGGAACGAGACCACCTCGCGCCGGCCGAAATTGTAGATCGCGGTGTTCCAGTCGGGATGGAAGCCCTTGCGCGGGTCGGCATGCTCATAGAGCGCGGTGCCGTCGAAATTGGCCAGGCCATGCGCGTCCACTGGAAAATGTGCCGGCACCCAATCGAGGATGACGCCGAGGCCGGCGCGGTGGGCGCCGTCGACGAACCGGGCAAAACCGTCCGGATCGCCGAACCGGGCCGACGGCGCGTAGAGGCCCGTCGTCTGGTAACCCCAGGACGGGTCATAGGGATGTTCGGAGATCGGCATGAATTCGATGTGGGTGAAACCCGTGTCGACGACGTACGGGATCAGCCGGCCGGCAAGCTCGTCCCATGACAGGAAGCTGCCGTCGTCGTGAAGCTGCCAGGAGCCGGCGTGGACCTCATAGATCGACACCGCCTCGCGGCGGGGGTCGGCGTTGCGCCAGAAATTGCGGTGCGCTTCGTCACCCCATTGGTGCGCCGGCGGAAGCGCCGTCACCGAAGCGGTGGCCGGGCGCAGTTCGGACTTGAAAGCGAATGGATCGGCCTTCAGCGGCAGTCTCACGCCATCGGGCCCGATGATCTCGTATTTGTAAGGCCGACCGGCGCCGATATCGGGGATGAACAACTCCCAGATGCCGATGTCGCGGCGGACGCGCATCGTATGCCTGCGGCCGTCCCATTCGTTGAAGTCGCCGACCACCGAAACGCGCCTTGCATTGGGCGCCCAGACGGCGAAATGCACGCCGGATGCACCCTCGTGATCGATGAGATGCGCACCAAGCTTATCGAACAGCCTGAGGTGCGAACCTTCGGCGATGTAATAGTCGTCCAGCGGACCGAGCACCGGACCGAACGAATAGGGATCGATCAGCCACCAGTCACCGCCGGCATTGCGCGCGTGATAGCGCAGCGGCTGACGCTTTTTGAGCGACAGGCTGCCCTCGAAGAAGCCGCCTTCGTCGCGCCTGGAGAGTTCGCCGGCTTTCTTGCCGGTCAGCGTGTAGGCAGTGACGAACTCGGCATGAGGGACGAAGCAGCGGGCGACAAAGCTCTTGTCAACCTCGTGCACACCGAGGACAGCGAATGGATCACCATGCGTGCCGGCGACAATTGCCGCGACATCACCGGCTGAAGCCAGTCCATCCGGCCCGCTTGTCGCAGCGGTCGCGCGCGGCTTCCTCATCAGGCAGTGACCCTCCCCGGCACCCGGACCACGTTGTTCGTGGCCTCATGCAATCATATCAGACCGGCACGTTCCAGATTTCTTTCGCATATTGGCGGATCGTACGGTCGGACGAGAACCAGCCGACGCGGGCGACATTGCGGATTGCCTTGGCGTACCATTCCGGGCTGTTGCGCCAGACGGCGTCGACATCGCGCTGGGTGGCGGCGTAGGCATCGAAATCCGCGGCGACCATGAACCAGTCGCTCTGATAGAGGCCGTTCATCAGGTCGCGATAGCGTTCCGGATCGTCAGGCGAAAAGACGCCCGACGAAACGGCAGCCACGGCCTGGGCCAGTTCGGGAGAGGCTTCGATCACCGATCGCGGATCGTAGCCGTTGCTGCGCCGCGCGGCGACCTCTTCGGTGGTCAGGCCGAAAATGAAGATGTTGTCGTCGCCGACGCATTCCTTGATCTCGACATTGGCGCCGTCGAGCGTGCCGATGGTCAGCGCACCGTTCAGCGCGAACTTCATGTTGCCGGTGCCGGAGGCTTCCATGCCTGCGGTCGATATCTGCTCTGAAAGATCGGCGGCCGGCATCATGATCTCGGCCAGGCTGACATTGTAGTTCGGCACGAACACCACTTTGAGCAAGCCGCGAACGGCCGGGTCGCGGTTGATGACCTTGGCGACGTCGTTGGCGAGTTTGATGATCAGCTTGGCGTTGTGATAGCTGGGCGCCGCCTTGCCGCCGAAGAACTTGACGCGTGGCATCCAGTTGCGCTCCGGATGGGAGCGGATCTGGTCGTAGAGCGCGACTGTTTCGAGGATGTTGAGGAGCTGGCGCTTGTATTCGTGGATGCGCTTGATCTGGATGTCGAACAGCGCAGAGGGATCGACCCGGATGCCGAGGCGGTCGGCGACGAGATTGGCAAGCTTGGCCTTGTTCGCCCGCTTGACTGCCGCGAACTTGTCGCGGAAGGCGGCGTCGTCGGCAAAACCATCGAGCTCCTTGATCGCGTCTATATCGTCGAGGAAGCGGTCGCCGATCGCCTCGCGGGTGAGCGCGGTGAGACCGGGATTGCACTGGATCAGCCAGCGCCGCGGCGTGATGCCGTTGGTCTTGTTGTTGATGCGGTCGGGGTAGAGCCGGTGGAGCTCGGCAAACACCGTTTCCTTCATCAGCTCGGTGTGAAGGGCAGAGACGCCGTTGATCGAGTGCGAGCCGACAAAGGCCAGATTGCCCATGCGCACGCGGCGCTCGCCATTTTCCTGTATCAGCGAGATCTGGCTGATCTGCTCGTCAGAAAACTGGTCGGAGGCGCGCGCCTCCAGCAGCACTTCGGCGTTGATGGCGTAGACGATCTGCATATGGCGCGGCAACAGCCGCTCGAACAGCGGCACCGGCCAGCTTTCGAGCGCTTCTGGAAGCAGCGTGTGGTTGGTGTAGCCGAAAGTGCGCTTGGTGATGCTCCAGGCCTGGTCGAAATCCATGCCGTGGACATCCATCAACAGGCGCATCAGCTCGGGCACGGCGATGGCCGGATGGGTGTCGTTCAGATGGATCGCCGCCTTGTCGGGCAGCGACTGCAGGTCGCCATATTGGCTGAGATGACGCTGGATAATGTCCTGCAACGATGCGGTGGAAAAGAAATACTCTTGCCTAAGCCGCAGCTCCTGACCGGCCTTGTGGGAATCAGCAGGGTAAAGGACGCGCGACAGGGCATCGGCCTTGTTGCTTTCGGCGAGCGCACCGATGTGGTCGCCGGCGTTGAACTTGTCGAGCAGGATCGGATCGATCGGCATGCCGGACCAGAGCCGCAGCGTGTTGACGCGGTTGGCCCGCCAGCCAACCACCGGCGTATCGTAGGCAACCGCCAGAACATGTTCGATCGGCTTCCAGACGTGGCGCTCGAGCCTGCCGTCCTTCGACGTGATCGATTCGACCGAGCCGCCGAAACCGACCTCGAAAGAGCGTTCGCGCCGCTCGAACTCCCAGGGATTGCCGTGATCGAGCCAGGTCTCGGGCAGCTCAACCTGCCAGCCGCCATGGATTTCCTGACGAAACATGCCGTTGGCATAGCGAATGCCATAGCCATGCGCGGGAATGTCGACGGTTGCCATGCTTTCCATGAAGCAGGCGGCGAGCCGGCCAAGACCGCCATTGCCAAGCGCCGCATCTGGTTCTAGGGCCGCGATGAGGTCGAGGTCGACGCCGAGAGACCGCAGCGCTTCGCGCATATTGTCCATCAGGCCGAGATTGGAGAAAGCGTCGCGCATCAGGCGGCCGATGAGGAATTCCAATGACAAGTAATAGACGCGCTTTTCCTGATGGGCGTAGGCCTCTTGCGTCGCCTGCATCCAATGATCGACGATATGGTCACGCACGACCTTGATCGAGGCGGTGAGCCAGTCGTATTGCGTCGCGACGCTGGTACCCTTGCCGAGCCTGTATTTGAGGGCCTTCAAGACTTCATCGGCAAGCGCCTTGGGATCGGAGTTTTCGAGAATGGGAGCTTTGGATGTCATCGCGCGCGTCATGCTGCCTCTCGTGCGGTTGCCATGATCATACCGGCTTTCACCATTCCTCCCAGCGCCCATGCTAGCGCATATTGTTATGCATTCAATCGAGTTAGATTGCCGCGGGGAAGCTTACCCTGCGGCATTTAGAAACTTAAAGGCATCGTGTGGGCGGCCTATGCGGCGCGCCTTAGTTCTTAACTATGTGCATATCGCCATCCCAAAACCGCTATGCACTTTTGGGCGACATGTATTTCTCTTTGATGCATGTCGTTATTCCAAAACCGCTGCGCACTTTTGGGCGACATGCATCAGGCCGCCAGCGCCGCCTCCGGCGGAAGCTTCGCTCCAGTCATGAAGGCGACGGCGTCGGACATCGTATATTGCTTGGGATCGATGACACAGAGGCGACGGCCCAGGCGATGGATGTGAATGCGGTCGGCCACCTCGAAGACATGCGGCATGTTGTGCGAGATCAGCACGATCGGCAGGCCGCGCTTCTTCACGTCGAGGATCAGCTCGAGCACGCGGCGGCTCTCCTTGACGCCTAACGCCGCCGTCGGCTCATCCATGATGACCATCTTCGAGCCGAAGGCGGCAGCGCGCGCCACCGCCACGCCCTGGCGTTGGCCACCCGAGAGCGTTTCCACGGCCTGGCTGATATTCTGGATGGTCATCAGGCCAAGTTCGGTGAGCTTGTCGCGGGCGCGCTTTTCCATTGCCGGGCGGTCGAGCATGCGCAGCCAGTCGCCCAGAAAACCCGGTTTGCGGATCTCACGACCCAGGAACATATTGTCGGCGATCGAAAGCGCCGGCGACAGCGCAAGGTTCTGGTAGACAGTTTCGATGCCGGCTTCTCGGGCTTCGATGGGCGACTTGAAGAGCACCTGCTTGCCGTCCAACTCGATGATCCCCTCGTCCGGGACAACGGCGCCCGAGATCGCCTTGATCAGCGTCGACTTGCCGGCGCCGTTGTCGCCGATCACGGCCAGGATTTCTCCCGGATAGAGATCGAAGTCGCAGCTGTTCAGTGCGGTAACGCGGCCGTAGCGCTTGACGAGGCCGCGGGCGGTGAGGATGGGCTCCTGGGTCATGGTTACACCGAAACCTTTCTGATCCACTGGTCGATCGCTACGGCGCCGATGATCAGCACACCGGTGAGCAGCACTTTCCATTGCGGATCGGCGCCCAGCATGTTGAGGCCCATAGAGACGACGCCGACGATCATCGCGCCGAACAACGTGCCCAGAATCGAGCCGCGTCCGCCGAAGAGGGAAATACCGCCGATCACCGTCGCGGTGATCGCCTGCAAATTGTAGTCGGTGACAGCGGCGGACGGCGAGATCGAACCGTTGCGGCCGATGGAGACCCAGGCAGCGAAAGCGGCGATCAGCCCGGCAAGGGTGTAGACCGAGATCAGCACCTTCTTGGTCTGGATGCCCGACAGCTTGGCCGCCTCCGGATCATCGCCGACAGCGTAGACATGGCGGCCCCAGGCCGTGTGATTGAGCACGTACCAGAGGACCAGCACCAGCACGACCATGGCAATGACGCCGAATGTCAGCACCGCTGTGCCGACCTTGAAGTTCAGGCCGAACAGATGCAGCAGCGGCGCCTGGACGTCGACGTCGGCATCGCGGATCGTCTCATTGGCCGAATAGATGAAGTTCGTGGCCATGACGATGTTCCAGGTGCCGAGCGTGACGATGAACGGCGGCAGCTTCATGTATGCGACCAACAGCCCGTTGAGCAGACCGCAGGCCCCGCCGGCGGCAAGCCCGATCACCACGGCAAGCAAGGTCGGCAGACCGTAGGTGACCGCGCAATTGCCCATGATCACGGCCGAAATCACCATGATCACGCCGATTGACAGGTCGATGCCGGCTGTAAGGATGACCAGCGTCTGCGCGGCGCCGAGAATACCAACGATGGCGATCTGCTGCAGGATCAGCGTCAGCGTGTAGGACGAAAAGAACCGTCCTCCGATCGTGACGCCGAAGACAGCGATCGACAGAACCAGCACGATCAGCGGCACCGCAGCCGGAGTGGAATGCAGGAAATGCTGGATGCGCTTGACAATCGACGTGCCGTGCTCGTCAAAAGCAGCAACGCTTGTCTCGCTATTCGAGAGAGCCTTTTCGAATTCCTGAACTTGAGCCATGTTTCCTCCCATGCGGCTTCAGCCACGCGCCGACGCCCGTCCACTGTTTCCGATCTGCCGCCGGAATTACTCGCGCTTGCAAAAGCGCATCGTCCACCCGAAGCGGCCGGGGATCAAGTCCCCGGCCAATCGGTTCTGTTGCCTGTCAGACCGGCATCAGCCCCAGCACTTGGCGAGGCCTTCCTTGGTGTCGATGGACTTCACGCCCTCAGCGGGCTTGTCGGTCACGAGGTTGACGCCGGTGTCGAAGAAATCCTTGCCTTCGGTCGGCTTGGGCTTCGTCCCGTCCTTGGCGAAAGCTGCGATCGCTTCGATGCCAAGTGCCGCCATCTGCAGCGGATATTGCTGTGAGGTCGCACCGATCACGCCCTCGGCGACCGACTTCACGCCGGGGCAGCCGCCGTCAACCGACACGATCAGCACATTGCCTTCGAGACCCACGGCCTTGAGCGCCTGGTAGGCGCCGACGGCCGCCGGCTCGTTGATGGTGTGGATGACGTTGATGCCGGGGTCCTTCTGCAGAAGGTTCTCCATCGCCTTGCGGCCGCCTTCTTCGTTGCCGTTGGTGACGTCGTGGCCGACGATACGCGGATCGTCCTCATCGCCGATCTTGTTGGGGTCCTTAACGTCGATGCCGTAGCCTATCATGAAGCCCTGGTCGCGCAAGACGTCGACCGTCGGCTGTGAGGGCGTCAGGTCGAGGAAGCCGATCTTGGCATCCTTCGCCTTGTCGCCGAGCGTCGCGGCGGCCCACGCGCCGATCAGCTTGCCGGCCTCCAGATTGTCCGTCGCGAAGGTCGCGTCGGCGGCGTCGAGCGGATCAAGCGGCGTGTCGAGCGCGATCACGAGCAGACCGGCGTCACGTGCCTTCTTCACCGCCGGGACAATGCCCTTGGTGTCCGACGCGGTGATCAGGATGCCCTTGGCGCCGTCGGCGATACAGCTTTCGATCGCCGCCACCTGGCTCTCGCTGTCGCCGTCGATCTTGCCGGCGTAAGCCTTAAGATCGACGCCGAGTTCTTTGGCCTTGGCGGCCGCGCCTTCCTTCATCTTGACGAAGAACGGGTTGGTGTCGGTCTTGGTGATCAGGCAGGCGCCGACATCGGCGGCGGACGCAGCCGAGGTGAACGCCATCAGACCCAGTCCGGCCGCGGCAAAAACGGTAGACTTCAATAGTGCTGTCTTGGTCACGATTTTCCTCCCAGTGGAACCATTTCGGATGCCGGCCAACCGGCACCGGCACAAGCATCCAGCGACTTCTCCCAGCGTGGACGCCTGCCTCAACAGAATACCAGACCGAGGTCGCTGTCAATAATTAAATCACTCTTATTTATTATTGACAGCGTTGCGTCGTTCACTCATTCTGGCCCAAAAGCATTTAGGGAAACGACGGGAGGAACAGGGGTGGAGACCGGCATTACAAGGCACGGTTCGCCCGAGGCAGCCGAAAGCCGCATTCACCGCGGCACCAACCAGAGCGGCATGCGGGACCACAATGAGCGGCTGGTGCTATCGCTGGTGCGTCAGCACGGCAGCCTGGCCAAGTCCGACATTGCGCGCATGACCGGACTTTCCGCCCAGACGGTTTCGGTCATCATGCGTGAGCTCGAGGAGGACAACCTCCTTGTCCGTCAGGCGCCGTTGCGCGGCAAGATCGGGCAACCTTCCATTCCGATGGCGCTCAATCCCGATGGCGCCTATTTCATCGGCTTGAAGATCGGCCGTCGCAGCGCCGAACTCGTGCTGATCGATTTTCTCGGCAACGTGCGCTCGATGCTGCAGCATTCCTACCGCTATCCGGCACCGCGCGAGACGGTCGAATTCGTCACCTCCGGCATGAAGACGATGCGCGGCGATCTCACCCCGGCGCAGGACAAGCGCATTGCCGGACTTGGCATCGCCATGCCGTTCGAATTGTGGAACTGGGCCGATACGGCAGGTGCGCCGCGCGACGTCATGGACGAATGGCGCCACCGCGACATCCGCGCCGACATCCAGGCGCAGTGCGAATTCCCGGTCTACCTGCAGAACGACGCCACCTCGGCTTGCGGCGCCGAACTGGTGTTCGGCCGGGCAGGTGCGGCGCGCGACTTCGTCTATTTCTATATCGGTGCCTTCGCCGGCGGCGGCATCGTGCTGAACGGTCACCTTTTCGGCGGACCGACCGGCAATGCCGGCGCGCTGGGTTCGATGCCGGTGCCCGGACCGGACGGCAAGCCGGCCCAATTGATCGACGTGGCGTCGATTGCCATGCTGGAAAAGGCGCTTAACGCTCGCGGTATCGAGGCCTCGCACCTGTGGACGTCACCGGAGGATTGGGGCGAGATCGGCGTGGAGCTCGACGACTGGATCGCCTGCGCTTCGCAAGCGCTCGCCTATGCCATCGTGGCGGCGTCATCGGTTATCGATTTCGAGGCAGCGGTGATCGACGGATGGATGCCGAAGGCCGTGCGGCGCCGGCTCGTCGATGCCGTTGTCGAAGCTATCGGCAAGATCGATGGTGAAGGCCTGAAGCTTCCGGCCATTCGCGAGGGGACTGTCGGCATTCATGCACGTGCCCTGGGCGGCGCCAGCCTACCGCTTTCCGAGCGCTTCCTTATCGGCTCGACCATGATTTCCAGGAGTGCCTGAGCGTGCTGATCGGAATCCCGGTGCTGCTCGGCCCGGAGCTTCTGGCGACGCTGCGTGCCATGGGTCATGGCGACGAGATCGCCCTTGTCGACGGAAACTACCCGGCGAAAGAGCAGGCACACCGGCTCATCCGCGCCGACGGTCATCATCTTGTTCCGATGCTCGACGCCGTCCTCAGCGTGTTGCCTGTCGATGACGCAGTGCCGGAGGCGCTGTTTCGCGCGTCGGTCAAAGGTGATCCCCTGCTTGCCGATCCCGTTCATCACGAGATGGAGGCGATCTGCGCCAAGCGTGCTCCGGGCCGCAAGGTGGTTGCGCTTGCCGGCGCCGACTTCTATCAACGGGTTAGGTCCGCGCACGCGATCGTCGCGACAAGCGAGCCGCGGCTCTACGCCAACATCATCATCCGCAAGGGTGTGATCTATCCGCCGGAGACCAGGAAATCATGATCCTCTGTTGCGGCGAAGCCCTGATCGACATGCTGCCACGCACCACGACGGAGGGCGAGCCGGCCTTTGCCCCCTATGTCGGCGGCGCGGTATTCAACACCGCTATTGCGCTCGGCCGGCTGGGAGCACCCGCCGGTTTCTTTTCCGGCCTGTCGTCGGATCTGTTCGGCGGCCAGTTCCGGGACGCGCTAGGGGCAAGCAAGGTCAGTTCCACCTATGCGCACACATCGCCCCGGCCGACCACGCTTGCTTTCGTGCGACTGGACAACGGCCAGGCGACCTACACGTTCTACGATGAAAACACCGCCGGACGCATGCTGACCATCGACGATCTGCCGAAACTCGGCAGCGAGATCGAAGCCATGCTGTTCGGCGCCATCAGCCTGATCTCGGAGCCGGCCGGATCAGCCTACGAGGAATTCATGCGGCGCGAGCACAGCCACCGCGTCATGATGCTCGATCCTAACATTCGGCCGAATTTCATACCGGACAAGGCCAAGCATCTCAGGCGCATCCGCTCGATGATGGCGATGGCCGACATCGTAAAGCTGTCGGACGAGGACCTCAACTGGTTCGGCGAAGCCGGCTCGCACGAGGACGTCGTCCGCAACTGGCTGGATCGCGGCCCGACGCTGATCGTCGTGACCCATGGCAGCGAAGGCGCCGTCGGCTACAGCAGGGACCACAAGGTCACGGTCGTGCCGGACAAGGTCGAGATGGTCGATACGGTCGGCGCCGGCGACACGTTCAACGCCGGCATCCTGGCCTCGCTGCACAAGCAAGGCCTGCTGTCGAAGGCGGCGATCGCCAATCTGCCAGAAGACGCCATCCACAAGGCGCTGGCGCTCGGCGCCAAGGCTGCGGCGGTAACCGTGTCGCGGGCCGGCGCCAATCCGCCCTGGCGGCATGAAATCGCCTGACCGGATCGGATCCTTCAAAAGGCATTGCGCCGATCGATCACTTTATGTTTCGCCTCACCGGATAGGATGCGATGCAAAGCTCGGACCTTGCCCGACGAAGCCCGGATTTCCGGCGTCTTACAAAGACACACCGGCAATCGCGGGTAACAAGCTGCGGCACTTGAGCAATTTGTGGTTTTGCCCATGCGGCTTTCTCGGCCGCGCCAAGTCTGATACCAGCGGCCCGTTATCTGGCTAGTACCGTTTGAGGCCGACATGCAGTTCATCGATCTAGGCGCGCAGCGCGAACGAATCCGCGACAGACTGAAAGGAGCGATCGATCGCGTCGTCGACGAGGGGCGCTATATTCTCGGCCCCCAAGTCACCGAATTCGAAAACAAGCTTGCCGCCTATATCGGCACCAAGCATGTGGTAGCCTGCGCCAACGGCACTGACGCACTGCTGCTGCCGCTGTTTGCGGCCGGCATCGGCCCAGGTGACGCGGTGTTCGTGCCGAGCTTCACCTTCGCCGCCACGGCGGAAGTGGTGGCGCTGGCCAAGGCCGAACCGGTTTTCGTCGATGTCGATCCCCAGACCTACAACATCGACATCGCCAGTCTCGAGGCGGCCATCGCCATGATCAAGGCGGAAGGCCGGCTGAAGCCAAGGGCGATCATTCCCGTCGACCTGTTCGGGCTCGCTGCTGACTACGAGGCGATCATGGCGATCGCCAACCGCGAAGGGCTGATGGTGATCGAAGATGCCGCGCAGGCGATCGGCGGCTCGATCGACGGCAAAATGTGCGGTTCGTTCGGCGCGGTCGGCTCGACCAGCTTCTACCCGGCAAAACCGCTCGGCTGCTATGGCGACGGCGGCGCGATGTTCACCAATAACGATGCGCTGGCCGAGCAACTTCGCTCGTTCGCCTTCCACGGCAAGGGCGAAACCCAATATGACAATGTCCGCGTCGGAATCAATTCGCGGCTCGATACGCTGCAGGCGGCGATCCTGATCGAGAAGCTGGCCATTCTCGAAGACGAGATGGTTGCCAGGCAAGCGGTCGCTAATCGGTATGCCGAAGGCCTCGGCGACATCGTCAAGACGGCGCGCAACCTGGAAGGTGGCCGTTCGGCCTGGGCGCAATATGCCATCGAGACGCCGAAGCGCGACGGGCTGAAGGCGCATCTCGGGGACAAGGGCATCCCGTCGGTCATCTATTACGTGAAGCCCTTGCACAGCCAGATCGCCTACCGCGACTATCCGCGCACGCCGACCGGTCTAACCGTTTCGGAGGAGCTGCCGAGGCGCATCCTCTGCCTGCCCATGCACCCCTATCTGAGCGAGGCCGACCAGGACCGGATTATCGAGACGATCCGCAACTATATCGGCTCGAATTCGGCGCAAATCGCCGCCGCGTAGAGCCTCACGTGCGATCACGGTCTAGCCCGGTATGCTCTCCAACATTGCGCCGATCACGGCACCAGCGCATGGCGGGAAGCCGCCCCTTCCCCTCAGGGATCTCAGGTCTTGGAACCCACAGTAGCGACATCGGTAAGCGCAAATCCCGCATCTATGGTCAGGATCGGCGCCTGGTAGGATTTCGCGGTAGCATAATGGAAGCAGTCGGCAAGATTGAGCGCGCTATTGCGTTCAGCGTCCGGATAGCGATGCCGTCCATAGCGATCGAAGGCTTGCAGCGCGGCGGTCAACTCACGGCTCGAAATCGCCAGAACCTCGACCCCAGCCGCTTCAAGGAACTCCTGTATTCGCGCTTCAGCTTCTGCCATGGGAATGCGCTTTTTGCGAAACAGCCCAACAGTTGCTTCCCATGCCGCCACGACCGATGTGATCGGCCGCTGCGAGCGGGCGGCATCCAGCGCCGCCGCAAGGTCCTCGGCCCCAGGCTCTTCCGTCACAATTGCGATGATTGCCGACGCATCGACGAACATCAGTAGTCACCGCTGAGGTCATCGAAATACGCCCTGTCGGCCGCAAGGCCAGTGTCCGGATAGGCCGCGATCTTCGCGCGCAAAGGCTTCAGCCGCTCCCACAGAGGGATCGCCTCCTCCGCACGACGCAATTCGTTCTGCAGGGCCAGTTTCACGGCAGCCGTCTTGTTCAAGCGCGTGCGCGCCGCCAGCTTTTCGGCAAGCGTGTTTACCTCTTCACTGCGAATGTTGAGCGGCACAGCGAATTCTCCTGTTTGTGTAGACGTAAATGTAACAACGCCAACGCGTGATGGCAACCGCTCTCTGGAGAGCATAAGGTTTTGTGGACGGCTGATGATGGGAACGGAGCCAAAGAAGAACCTGTTCTTGGGGTCATGGCCGGTTGGTAAGCGCTGTTCTCAGGCCACGGCCCTGAGTTCGGGAGCCGGGATGTAGGCCCAGGGCAGCAGGTCGTCGATCTGGCTGTTCGGGTGGCCATTG
>NZ_JAMYLP010000016.1:0-88858 GCF_040318085.1 Mesorhizobium sp. M1322 | reverse complement strand
CCATGTGCCATTGCGCGCCGGGCGGCTGCATCCGTTGACCGTGCTCGACGATCATTCGCGCTTCTCGCTGGTGCTGGAAGCTTGCCCCGACCAGACCACCGAAACTGTCAAAACCCGCCTGATCGCCGCCTTCCGGCGCTACGGCCTGCCGTGGCGCATCGCCACCGACAACGGCCCACCCTGGGGCGACGGTGGCCGCAACAACTTCACCATGCTCGGCGTCTTGCTGATCGAGAACGGCATAACGATCGGCCATTCCAGACCCTGCCACCCACAGACGCTGGGCAAGGAGGAGCGCTTCCACCGCACGCTTAAGGCCGAGGCGCTGCAGGGACCACCCTTCGACAGCCTGCAGGCGGCACAGCGCGCCTTCGATGCCTGGCGTCACATCTACAACGCCGAGAGGCCGCACCAGGCCATTGCGGACGCTGTGCCGCTCGACCGCTATCGGGTTTCGGCGCGCGACTTCGCCGATGCGGTCCAGCCATTCGAATACGCGCCCGGCGACCAGGTCCGCAGAATCCAGCAGAAGGGCACAACTTCGCTGTTCGGACACGCCGTCAAGATCTGCAAGGCGTTTGCCGGCAAGGCCGTCGCCTTCCGCCCTACCGAAACCGACGGCGTCTTCGATGCCTACTTCCGTCATCAGAAAATCCAAACCATCGACCTCAACGTAAGCCAACGGGGAGGGTCGGCGAGTAATCGGAGCGAAGCGGAGATTGCGAGACGGGGTGGGGTCGGCGGGGTTGCACCGACCCCCCCCCGCGTCACAAAATGCCGCCATGCGGCATTTTCCTCCGCGACCCTCCCCCTCGAGGGGGAGGGTTACCCCTGCGACGGCGTAAACCTTGCCACTAGCGTGTGGCTCTCGGCCGCATAGGTGAAACGGACGTGAGTGACGGGGTGCTCGGCGCTCCATGTCCGCCGCTCGACCACCAGGCACGATGCGCCGGACTCGATATCGAGTGCGGCCGCAATGTGTTTATCGGCGGCGATGGCGCGGATGCGGTGCTCGGCGGCACTCCACGGCACGCGGGCGATCAGCCACGGCCCAGGTGCGATGGCAAGAAATTCCTCGTCGCCGGCCTCGGCCACGGCGGCCAGGTTGATTAGCCGCTGTTCGTGGGCGAACGGCCGCTGGCCGGCGAAATGCCGGCATTCCAGCGCCAGCACAGGTCCGGCAGCGTCGAGTTCCAGCAAGGCGCGATCCTCCGCACTGCTGCGCCTTTTGTGTCGCGCCACACGCTCGTAGCGATAGGGCAGGCCAAGCGCCTCGACCTCGATCCTGATGTCGTGGATTTCCAGCACCGCGGCTTGCGAATGCGGCCGCCGGACAAAACTGCCGGAGCGGCGGCGGCGCTCGATAAGCCCGGCCTTGGCAAGCTGCGACAGCGCCTTGTTCACCGTCATACGGGAACATTTGTACTCGGCCGACAGTTCGTGCTCGAACGGTATGCGGTGGCCGGGCGCCCAAGCGCCGGACAGGATCCGTTCGCTGATGTCGGACAGGATGCGCTGATGCAGCGAGAGAGGCTCGCCGACGTCCATTGTTCCGGTCATGCTCACGCCGCGAGTTCCGTCATCACCTTGCGAAAACGCTCGGCAACGGCATGGCGCCTTGTGTGCCTGCCGCCGCTGACCAGTTTCTTGCCATGCACCCAGACACAATCGACCTTGGTACCGTTGGCGAAGATCCAGGCGTCGAGCACTGCATCGCCCGTCTTGCCGGCAAGCGACGGGTGCTTGCCATCGAGCGAGATGAAATCGGCTGGGGCACCCGCGGCGATCCGCGAGGGGCCTGCGCCAAGCGCCGCGCTGCCGCCGTCGAGCGCTGCATCGAACAAAGCGCGGCCGGTCGAACCGCCGGCGACCGCCAGCAGGTTGCGGGCGCGGTGGGCGAGGCGCTGCGAATATTCGAGCTGCCGCAATTCGTCCGGCAGGCCGATCAGCACGTTGGAATCGGAGCCGACGCCGAAGCGGCCGCCATGTTGCGTGAACAGGGGCGCGGCAAAGGTGCCGTCGCCGAGATTGGCCTCTGTGATTGGGCAGAGGCCGGCGATTGCCCCGCTTTTCGCCATGGCCGCCGTCTCGGTCTCGGTCATGTGGGTAGCGTGGATCAGGCACCAGCTTTTATCGACCTTGGCATTGGCGAGCAGCCATTCGACCGGTCGCGCCCCGGACCAGGCAAGGCAGTCCTCGACCTCCTTCACTTGCTCGGCGACATGGATGTGGATCGGCCCGTCCGGCGTCATTGCGGTAACTGAGGCGAGTTCCTCCGGCGTCACGGCGCGCAGACTATGCGGAGCGACGCCAACGACGCCCTGATTCAAGGTGCGAACGCATTCCTGGCATTTCTCAACAAGCCGCGAGAACCGATTCACATCGTTGATGAATCGCCGCTGGCCTTCATTCGGCGCAGCGCCGCCGAAGGAGGAATGGGCATAGAAGACCGGCAGCAGCGTCAGCCCGATGCCGGTGTCGGCAGCCGCGGCAGTGATGCGTTCGGCCATTTCCGCGATGTTGGCGTAGGGCTGGCCGTCGCGTTCGTGATGCAGATAGTGAAACTCGCCGACGCGTGAGAACCCTGCCTCCAGCATCTCGACATAGAGCTGCGCGGCAACCGCCTCGACCTGGTCCGGCGTCATCGACAGCGCGAAGCGGTACATCACCTCGCGCCAGCTCCAGAAACTGTCGGCGGAAGGGCCGCGCAGCTCGGCAAGGCCGGCTATGCCGCGCTGGAAGGCGTGGCTGTGCAGGTTCGGCATGCCTGGCAGGAGGATGGCATGGCGTTCGTCGCCGGGCTGGGATGCGGTGTTCGGCTCGACCGTGGCGATGCCGCCACCACTGACGACGATCCGGGTATTGGAATGCCAGCCGTCGGGCAGAAGCGCCTGTTCCGCAAAGATCGCCGTCACGTTTTTCTCTCCGATTCCCTGTGTCCCGTGCAATGATATCACTTGCAGTGCATTTCAATATGTATATACATAATAGCCGCCGATTGAAACGGAAAAGATGATGGCTGGAGAGAGCAAAGATCGGGCAGGGGAGATTCGCCTCTGGCGCAATGCGCGTCTGGCGACCATGGCTGACAGGGCGGCCGGACTGGGTATCGTCGGAGACGGCGCGATCGCCGCGCGCGATGGCCTGATCGTCTACGCCGGCCTGGAAGCCGACATGCCGGCAGCGGTTGGCCAAGCCGCCGAGATTATCGATTGCGAAGGGCGTTGGATTACCCCCGGCCTGATCGACTGCCACACTCATCTGATTCATGCCGGCAACCGCGCCAACGAATTCGAGATGCGGCTGGCCGGCGCGACTTATGAGGAGGTGACTCGAGCGGGCGGCGGCATCGTCTCGTCGGTCAAGGCGCTGCGCTCTGCCAGCGAGCACGAACTGGTTGCCCAGTCGCTGCCGCGCCTCGATGCGCTGATCGCCGAAGGCCTCACCACCATCGAGATCAAGTCGGGCTATGGGCTCGACATCGAAAACGAGAAGAAATCGCTGCGCGCCGCGCGGCTCCTGGGCGAAAACCGTTCAATAACAGTTAGGACGAGCTTCCTCGGCGCCCATGCCCTGCCGCCTGAAGCGAAAGGCGACAAGGACGCTTTTATCGATCTGGTCGCAAAGGAGATTTTGCCTGCCGTCGCCGACGAGGGCCTGGCCGACGCGGTCGATGGGTTTTGCGAGGGCATCGCCTTTTCGCCCGAGCAGATTTCTCGCGTGTTCGACGCGGCGAAGGCGCTAAGTCTGCCGGTAAAGCTCCACGCCGACCAATTGTCCAATCTGCATGGGGCGGAACTCGCCGCGCGCTATGGCGCCCTGTCGGCCGACCATCTCGAATACACTGACGAGGCGGGTGCGGCGGCGATGGCCAAGGCAGGAACCGTGGCGACGATCTTGCCCGGCGCCTACTATTTCATCCGTGAGACCAAGAAGCCGCCGATCGGCCTGTTTCGCCAGTATGGCGTCAGGATGGCGGTCGCCACCGACTGCAATCCTGGCACGTCGCCGCTGACCTCGCTGCTGCTGACCATGAACATGGCGGCCACTTTGTTCGGTCTGACTGTTGACGAATGCCTTGCCGGTGTCACCCGCGAGGCCGCCCGAGCGTTAGGACTGCTCGGACAGACCGGCACGCTGGAGGCTGGAAAATCAGCCGACCTTGCGATCTGGAACATCGAGCGTCCGGCCGAACTCGTCTATCGCATGGGCTTCAACCCGCTGCATGCTCGCATCTGGAGAGGACAATGAGCCAACTCAAACTCAAGCCGGGCAACACAACGCTGGCCGACTGGCGCGAAATCTATAGTGGCGCCGTGCCGAAGCTGGACCCTGCCTGCCGGCCGAAGATCAAGGCCAGCGCCGAGGCGGTTGCGCGGATCGTCGCCAGGGGTGAGCCGGTCTATGGCATCAACACCGGTTTCGGCAAATTGGCCAGCGTCCGCATTCCCGCCGCCGACCTCGAGACACTTCAACGCAACATCGTGCTGTCGCATGCCGCCGGTGTCGGCGGGCCGATGCCGGTTGCGATCACTCGGCTGATGATGGCGCTGAAGCTGGCCAGCCTGGCGCAGGGCGCCTCCGGTGTGCGGCCGCAGACCATCGAATTGCTGGAAGCGATGCTAGCCAATGACGTCATTCCGGTGGTCCCGGCGCAAGGCTCTGTCGGTGCATCCGGCGACCTTGCGCCGCTGTCGCATATGACGGCGGTGATGATCGGCGTCGGCGAGTGTTTTACCCCGCATGGTCGGTTCCCGGCCAAGGTCGCCTTTGTCTCGCACGGGCTGGAGCCAGTGACATTGGGCGCCAAGGAAGGGTTGGCGCTGCTCAACGGCACGCAGTTCTCGACCGCCTACGCGTTGGCCGCCCTGTTCGACGCTGAAGTGCTTTATCAGTCGGCGCTCGTCGCCGGTGCGCTTTCGACCGATGCCGCCAAAGGCTCCGACGCCCCCTTCGATCCGCGCATCCATCTGCTCAGGAAGCATCCTGGCCAGATCGAGACGGCAGAGGCGCTGCGCAATCTAATGGCCGGCAGCTCCATTCGTGAATCGCACCGAGTCGGCGACGAGCGCGTGCAGGATCCGTACTGCCTCCGCTGCCAGCCGCAGGTGATGGGCGCGGCCCTCAGCGTGCTGCGCCAGGCCGCCGACACGCTGGGCACCGAAGCCAACGGCGTCACCGACAATCCGCTGATCTTCGCCGAGGACGACACAGCACTTTCCGGTGGCAATTTCCACGCCGAGCCGGTGGCTTTTGCCGCCGACATGATCGCACTCGCCGTATGCGAGATCGGCTCGCTGTCGGAACGGCGCATTGCCATGCTGGTCGACCCGGCGCTGTCGGGCATGCCGGCTTTCCTGACGCCGAAGCCCGGCTTGAATTCCGGCTTCATGATCCCGCAGGTGACGGCGGCAGCACTCGTCTCGGAAAATAAGCAGAAGGCCTATCCGGCCAGCGTCGATTCGATCCCGACCTCTGCCAATCAGGAAGACCACGTCTCGATGGCAGCGCATGGCGCGCGCCGGCTGATCGGCATGGTCGAGAATGCGACGGCCGTCATCGGCATCGAATTGCTGGCCGCAGCGCAAGGCTGCGATTTCCATGCGCCGCTGGCATCGAGTGCGCCGCTCGAAGCGGTGCGCAGGCTGGTCAGGGCCGAAGTGCCGCATCTCGACAATGATCGGCATTTCCACCCCGACATGGAAAAGGCCATTGCCATGGTGCGCAGCGGCGCTGCCGTGAAGGCAGCGGGCGCGGTGGCACTGCCGGGGATTGCGTCGTGACAGCGCACACCTCGATAGGCCGAGTTCCTTCGCGCCCCCCTCTGTCCTGCCGGACATCTCCCCCACGAGGGGGGAGATCGGCCGTCAACGAGGCTTTCGCCAATCTCCAACATTCCAGGACTGAGCAAGGCGCCGCAGCTGCCAATCTCCCCCCAAGTGGGGGAGATGTCCGGCAGGACAGAGGGGGGGCGACGTAGAGTGCCAAGGCAGGGAGATCTCTCATGACTCTACCCTCCTGGCTCACCGTCACCCAAGGCACGGCGCCCCTGCTGGTCTCGATCCCGCATACCGGCGTCGATCTCGCCGGCCTTGACGACCGGCTGGTTTCGCCGTGGCTCGGCCGCCGCGACGCCGACTGGTGGGTCGACAAGCTCTATGATTTCGCCGAAAGCCTCGGCGCGACGGTGGTGCATACGGCGATCTCGCGCACCGTCATCGACGTCAATCGTGACCCGTCCGGCGCCTCGCTCTATCCCGGCCAGGCGACCACCGGGCTCTGCCCGACCGAGACCTTCGATGGCGATCCGCTCTATCGCGCCGGGGAAGAGCCTGGGCCGTCGGAGATCGATGAGCGCGGCGAGAGATATTTCGTACCCTATCATGCCGCCTTGCAGGCCGAAATCGACAGGCTTCGCGCCCTGCACCAGAAGATCGTCGTCTATGACTGCCATTCGATCCGTTCGGTGCTGCCGCGCCTGTTCGAAGGCACGCTGCCGGTGTTCAATCTCGGCACCAATGACGGCAAGAGCGCCGATCCGGCCTTGCAGGCGATGGTCGGCCAGATCCTCGCAGAGACCGGCGAAAGCTACGTCGTCAACGGCCGCTTCAAGGGCGGCTGGATCACGCGCCATTTCGGCCAGCCGCAGAACAACGTCCACGCGCTGCAGATGGAACTGTCCAACCGCGGCTATATGCGCGAGCCCGAGGGCAAGGGGACGCCCGATAATTGGCCGGTGCCTTACGACCCCGCATTCGCCGCGCCGATCCGCGCCACGCTGAAGCGGATTCTGGAAAGCGCGATTGCCTGGGCCGGGCGCTGACGCTCCGCCGCGCAGCTTATTCGAAAGGAAAAGTGACGCTATGACCGATCCTCGCCATAACATCCGCGAAGTCCGCAGCCCGCGCGGCAGCCAGCTCAATGCACGTTCCTGGCTGACGGAAGCGCCGTTGCGCATGCTGATGAACAATCTCGATCCCGACGTCGCCGAAAACCCCAACGAACTGGTTGTCTATGGCGGCATCGGCCGGGCGGCGCGCACCTGGAACGACTTTGATCGCATCGTCGCCTCTCTGAAGACGCTTGGAGATGACGAGACGCTGCTGGTGCAGTCGGGCAAGCCGGTCGGCGTGTTCCGGACGCATACCGATGCGCCGCGCGTGCTGATCGCCAATTCCAACCTCGTGCCGCACTGGGCGACATGGGAGAAGTTCAACGATCTCGATAAGAAGGGCCTGATGATGTACGGCCAGATGACGGCCGGTTCGTGGATCTACATCGGCACGCAAGGCATCGTGCAGGGCACCTACGAGACCTTCGTCGAGGCTGGCCGCCAGCATTACGGCGGCAACCTCAGGGGCAAATGGATCCTGACCGGCGGCCTCGGCGGCATGGGCGGCGCCCAGCCGCTGGCCGCGGTGATGGCCGGCGCCTGCTGCCTGGCGATCGAATGCGATCCCGACCGTATCGATTTCAGGCTGCGCACCCGCTATGTCGACGAACGCGCCGACACGCTCGACGAGGCGCTGGAAAATATCGAGCGCTGGACCAGGGCCGGCGAGGCGAAATCGGTCGGTCTGGTCGGCAACACCGCCGACATCGTGCCGGAACTGGTGCGGCGTGGCGTGCGCCCCGACTTGGTCACCGACCAGACGTCGGCGCATGATCCGCTCAACGGCTATCTGCCCAAGGGCTGGTCGCTCGCCGAATGGCGCGAGAAGCGTACCAGCGACCCGAAGGCGGTCGAAAAGGCAGCGCGCGCGTCCATGCGCGAACATGTCGAGGCGATGGTGGCGTTCTGGAATGCCGGCGTGCCGACGCTCGACTATGGCAACAACATCCGTCAGGTGGCGAAAGAGGAAGGGCTCGAGAACGCCTTTGCCTTCCCGGGTTTCGTGCCGGCCTATATCCGACCGCTGTTTTGCCGCGGCATCGGCCCGTTTCGCTGGGCAGCCCTCTCAGGCGATCCTGAGGACATCTACAAGACCGACGCCAAGGTGCGCGAGCTGACGCCCGGCAACACCCATCTGCACAACTGGCTCGACATGGCGCGCGAGCGTATCGCCTTCCAGGGTCTGCCGGCGCGCATCTGCTGGGTCGGTCTCGGCGACCGCCACCGGCTCGGCCTCGCCTTCAACGAGATGGTGGCGAAGGGCGAGCTCAAGGCGCCGGTGGTCATCGGCCGCGATCATCTTGATTCCGGCTCGGTTGCCTCGCCGAACCGCGAGACGGAATCGATGAAGGACGGCTCCGACGCCGTGTCGGACTGGCCGCTGCTCAATGCGCTGCTCAACACCGCCTCCGGCGCAACCTGGGTGTCGCTGCATCATGGCGGCGGCGTTGGTATGGGCTTTTCGCAACATGCCGGCATGGTCATCGTCGCCGACGGCACACGCGAAGCGGCCAAACGCCTGGAGCGGGTGCTGTGGAACGACCCCGCGACCGGCGTCATGCGCCACGCCGATGCCGGTTATGACCTCGCCATCGACTGCGCCAGGGAGCACCAGCTCAACCTGCCAGGCATTCTCGGCTGAGCCGCGCCTTGCGCATTCTCCGGGCAGCCGAATACCGGTCTATGCCGTGGAAGAACGGCGGCGGGGTGACGACGGAAATCGCCGTCTCGCCCGCAGGTGCCGCACTCGACGATTTCGACTGGCGCGTCTCCATGGCGCGCGTCGAAAGCGGCGGGCCGTTCTCAGGGTTTGCCGGAGTGGACCGAACCTTGGCCGTGCTGGAAGGCGAGGGGATTGTCCTTGATATCGCCGGCCGCCCGGCGGCTACGGTGACCAGGGCTTCTGCCCCGCTCTCCTTTCCGGCCGATGTGCCGACGCAAGCGGCGCTAATCGCCGGTCCGATCACCGACCTCAACGTCATGACGCGGCGCGGACGGATGCCCCACGCCGTCGAGCGCGTGGTGATTTCGGCCCCGACAGATATCCGGTCGGCGCCCGATACTACCCTCATCCTGTGTTTTGACGGCGAGATCACGATGGCCGGCGCGACGCCTGTCCGCATCGGGCCGCGCGACACGCTGTTGCTCGGGCCGGGCGCCCTGAAATGGCGCCTGGAGCCAGCCCGAACGGCGACGCTGTTCGTGATCAGGATCGAACGGGTTGCTGCAAACGATTAACGCCTGTTTCGAAACATGATCGCAACACCGGCGAAATATGCCGTAAGCTCAAGCCCACATCACGAAAAAGCCCGAATCCCTCCTTCGATCAAGTCTCGGCGGGAGCGAAGGGGTGATCGTCTGAAAGTTGGGGTGCGAAAACAAACTTTCGACCTGTGTTTCGATGCAACCAATTGCATTTGAATCGGTTTTAGGGACATTGCCGTGGCGGTGGCGCCGCTATGCGTCCCCCATGCGGAATTTTCAATGAATATTCAGACGGCCCCCACCCAAATGGAAAAGACGAGCGCGGGCTTCCCGGCCATCACCGAAGAGCCGATACGCTCCAATTTCCTGCCGGAAGAGCGCCTGCGCACGCTGGGTACAACCCTCGCCAAGGGCGACGTCAAAGATCTGTTCGGCCTGGAGCCGTTCGATTTCCAGCCACGCGTCCGCGACAGTGCCAGCAAGATCCTCGAAGTCTACCGCTCGACCAATGCCGCGCAGGCGAGGGGCGAGACGATCACACCGGCGGCGCAATGGCTGCTCGACAACAACTATCTGGTCGAGGAAACCATCTTCCAGGTCAAGCGCGACCTGCCGCGCCGTTTCTATCGGGAGTTGCCGACACTGAAGCTGTCCAACGGCGCCAGCGTGCCACGCGCGCTTGCGCTGGCCTGGACCTATGTCGCCCATTCCGACAGTTCCGTTTCGGCGACAATGTTCAAGGCGATCGTCGAAGGCTTTCAGTCCGTCGAGCCGCTGAAGATCGGCGAGCTCTGGGCGCTGCCATCGCTGCTGCGCTTCGTTCTGATCGAAAATCTTCGCCGGATCGCGGTCCGGGTCAATCGTACCCGACAGATGCGCCAGATTGCCAACGAGGTTGCCGACCGCGTGCTGGCGGTCGACGACAGCGCCGATCGTCAGGCGATCCTGTCGCACTACGTTGCCCATGCACAAGACACCACCTTTGCCACCCAATTGCTCTACCGCCTGCGCGACGGGTCGCAAAATGCCGGCAGGGCGCTGGAATGGCTGGAGGGCGAACTCGAAAAGTCCGGCTCCGATGCCGAGGAAATCATCATCAGCGAGCATCGCACGCTGTCCGGCGGCAATGTAACCACCGGCAACATCATCCGCGGCCTCAGGCTTATCAACGATATCGACTGGACGGTTTGGTTCGAAGATGTCAGCCGCATCGACACCTTGCTACGCGAGCGCACCGATTTCGCAGCGCTCGATTTCTTCTCGCGCGACCAGTACCGGACCGCGATCGAAGAAATGGCGCGCCGCTCCGATCGTTCCGAATTCCGCGTTGCCGAAAAGGCGATCGAACTCGCCGGCCATGCCGCTGTCGACGATACCACCAGCACCGGTCCGACCGCTCACACCGACGTCGGGTTCTTTCTGGTCGGGCCGCGCCGGCTGGAACTGGAAAAGGCGATCGGCTATCGGCCGACCGTCAGCGTCACGATCAAACGGGCGTTCCGCAAGACCGGATGGCTGGGCATTGTCTTGCCAGTGTTCGCGCTGACGGTCCTGCTTCTGGTTCTCTCCGGCAATGCCCTTGCCAGCCTCGGCCTGTCCATAGGGTCGATCGCGTTGATGCTGGCGCTGTTTGCCGTGCCGGCCAGCGAGGGCGCGCTTGCCTTCTTCAACACTGTCGTATCGTTGTTCCTGAAGCCCACGCGCCTCGTCGGCTACGACTACAGACGCGGCATGCCGCCCGAGGTCCGCACGCTGGTAGTGGTGCCGTCGCTGATCGGCTCGCGCGACGACGTCGAGGAGAACATCCGCAACATCGAAGTGCATCACCTGGCCAACACGGCTGACGAAATCCATTTCGCTCTGCTTTCGGATTGGCCGGACAGCAAAACCGAAATCGATGCGGCGGATATTGAGATCCTCCAATATGCTCGCGACGAGATTGCCCGGCTGAACGCCCGCTATCCCAGCGAACGCGCGCCGCGTTTCTATGTCCTACATCGCCGGCGGCTCTACAACGAATCCCAGGGCGCCTGGATGGGCTGGGAACGCAAGCGCGGCAAGCTGCACGAACTGAACCTTCTGCTGCGCGGTGACAGCGACACCACCTTTCTGCCGCTGGATGTGCCGTTGCCTGAAAACGTCATCCATGTGATGACGTTGGACGCCGACACGCGCACCACCCGCGATGCCGTCGCCAGTTTGGTTGGCAAGCTTTGCCATCCGCTCAACCGCCCGCACTACGATGCGGCAAAGCGCGTTGTCACCGCCGGCTACACCATCCTGCAGCCGCGCATCACCGCCTCGCTGACCAGCGGCGACGACGCATCCTTCTTCCAGCGGGTCTTTTCCGCCAATCGCGGCCTCGATCCCTATGTCTTTGCCGTCTCGGATATTTATCAGGACGTCTTCGGCGACGGCTCCTTCACCGGCAAGGGCCTCTATCATGTCGACGCCTTCGAAGCGGCGCTGAAGGGCCGCATCGACGAAAACACCATCCTCAGCCACGATCTGCTCGAAGGCGCCTTGGCACGTGCGGCGCTGGTCACGGACGTCGAACTGGTCGAGGACTATCCGACCCGCTATTCGGTCGACGCGTCGCGCCACCATCGCTGGGCACGCGGCGACTGGCAGCTTCTGGGCTTCATTCTCGATCCGCGCTCCGGCGTGCCGGCGCTGTCGCGCTGGAAGATGGTCGACAATCTGCGCCGCTCGCTGACGCCGATCTTCTGGGTAATGGCGGCGATCGCCGGCTGGACGCTGCTGCCTTTCACGCAGGCCGCGCAATGGCAGGCGCTGCTGATCCTCACACTGTTCATGGCGCCGACATTCGACATCGTCCACGCCATCTTGCCGAAAAGCGGCGACCAGACGCCGCGCGGCCATTTCTCGGCGCTGGCGCGCGACGTTGTCTTCGGCACCGCCCTGGTGGCGCTGAAGATCGTGCTGATGGCCCATCTGGCCTGGATGATGGGCGACGCTATCATTCGCACCCTCTACCGTTTGTTCGTCAGTCGGCAGAACCTGCTCGAATGGCGCACTGCCTCGCAGGCTCACAAGAACGGCGACAACGATCTCAGCTCCTATTACGGCATGATGTACGGCGCGGTGATTGTCGGCGTCGTCGGCCTCTCCATCCCTGTTCTGGCCGATTCCACCGGAGCTTTCGTCGCCTTCTTCTTCGCGCTGTTCTGGATCGGTTCGCCGGCCTTCGCCTTCTGGATCAGCCGCTCGGCCGAAACCGAGGACCGTTTGCGCATATCGGCGGCCGACATCCATGCGCTGCGCACGGTTGCGCGGCGCACATGGCATTATTTCGAGACCTTCGTGACGGCCGAGCATCACAATCTGCCGCCCGACAATTTTCAGGAAAGTCCGGCGCCTGTCGTGGCGCCCCGCACCTCGCCGACCAACATCGGCGTTTATCTCCTGTCGGTGGTTTCGGCCCGCGATTTCGGCTGGATCAGCCTGTCCGACGCCGCCACGCGCATCGACGCCACGATGTCGACCATCGAGAGCATGCCGCGTGAGCGCGGCCATCTCTTCAACTGGTATGATACGACGACGCTGAAGCCGCTCTACCCGCTCTACATTTCCGCCGTCGATAGCGGCAATCTCGCCGGCCATCTGGTGGCGGTGGCGGCAGCCTGCGCCGAATGGGCGGAAGCGCCTGCAGTCCACCTTCAGGGCGACTTCGAGGGTATCCTCGATACGGTGACGATCCTCGACGAAAGCCTGGCGGAGTTGCCTGACGACCGCCGCCAGTTGCGGCCGTTGCGCCAGCGACTCGCCGATCGCCTCGACGGCATGCGGCGCGCGGTTGAATCGATCAAGGCACAGCCCGAGATGGCGTCGATCCGCACCATCAACCTGGCCGTTCTGGCTGGCGAGATCCGCAAGCTCGCCATCGCTATCCATACCGAGGCCGCATCGACGCAGAGCGACATAATCGCCGACTGGGCGGCGAGACTGGAAGCCACCTGCGAAGCGCATGTCCACGACGCGCATAGCGACGACAGTGCCGTCGAAGCGCTGCGGGCCAAGCTTCTTTCGTTGCGCGAGCGCACGCGCCGCTTCGCCTTCGAGATGGATTTCTCCTTCCTTATGCGGAAGGAACGCAAGCTCCTGTCGATCGGCTACCGGGTCGAGGAGCATCAGCTCGACGAAAGCTGCTACGACCTCCTGGCTTCCGAGGCGCGGCTGACCAGCCTGTTCGCCATAGCCAAGGGCGATCTGCCGACGGAGCATTGGTTCCACCTCGGCCGGCCGATCGTGGAGATCGGGTTCAAGGGCGCGCTGATGTCCTGGTCCGGCTCGATGTTCGAGTATCTGATGCCGCCGCTGGTGATGAAGGAGCCGCAGGGCAGCATCCTTAATCAGACCAGCAAGCTCATCATCAAACGCCAAATCCAGTACGGCCGCTCGAAGAACGTGCCCTGGGGGATTTCGGAAGCGGCCTACAACGCCCGCGACCGCGAACTGACCTACCAGTACACCAATTTCGGCGTGCCTGGGCTCGGCCTGAAGCGAGGTCTTGGCCAGAACACGGTGATTGCGCCTTATGCGACCGTGCTGGCGGCGCAGTTCACCCCGCGTGAATCGGTGCAGAACCTGGCCAGGCTGAGGCGGCTCGGCGCCCTTGGCCGGCACGGCTTCTACGACGCGGTCGATTTCACACCGCAGCGCGTGCCGGAGGGCACCGACCATGTCGTCGTGCTGAACTACATGGCCCACCATTCCGGCATGTCGATCGCGGCCGTTGCCGACGCCATCTTCGAAGGACGCCTGCGCGACCGTTTCCACAGCGATCCGGTGATCGAGTCGGCCGAGTTGCTGCTGCAGGAAAGAGCGCCGCGCGACATCCCGACCGCCACCGTCAGGACCGAGGCCGACGAACGGTCGAAGGACGAAACGGAAGTCGAGAGCCCCGATACGCGCATCGTGCTCAACCCGCTCAAGGCGCTGCGTTCGACCAGCGTCATGTCCAATGGCCGCTACTCGGTCATGGTTACCGCAACCGGCTCCGGCTATAGTCGCTGGGGCGAGCTTGCCGTCACGCGCTGGCAGCCGGATCCGACCGAGGATCGGCTTGGCTCCTATATCTTCCTGCGCGACTCCGGCACCGGCGACTGGTGGTCGGCCACCGCCGAGCCGAAGCGTGCCACCAACGAAGAGGTGCAGACGCTGTTCTCCGATGACAAGGCGAGCTTCGTCAAATCGGTGGGACCACTGCGTTCAGAGGTCGAATGCATCGTCATCTCGGAAGGAAACGGCGAAGGCCGGCGGGTGACGCTCTACAATGACGGCCCGGTCGACCGGCATATCGAAGTGACTTCCTTTGCCGAGCTGGTGCTGGGCTCCGACGCATCCGACAACGCGCATCCGGCCTTCTCGAAAATGTTCGTAGAAACCGAAATCGCCGCGAATAACGGGGCGATCTTCGCCACAAGACGCAAGCGGGAAACGGACGAGCCCGATGTCACCTTGGTGCATTTCGTCACCGACCCGTCCGGGTCGACGCGCGACGCCGAGGCCGAGACCGACCGGCGCGCCTTCATCGGCCGCGGCCGCACCATTACCGAGGCCGCCGCCTTCGATCCCGGCGCCAAGCTTGGCGGCCATTCCGGCTTCACGCTGGATCCGGTCGCAGCACTTCGCCGACAGGTGCGCGTGCCGGCCAACAAGAAGATATCGCTGACCTTCTGGACTGCCGTCGGCGCCAACCGTGCCGAACTCGAAGATGCCATTGCGCGGCTGGATCATCCGGAAGCTTTCGCTCGCCAGGCGATGCTCGCCTGGACCCGCTCGCAGGTGCAGACCCGTCATCTCGGCCTCAGCCTTGCCGATGCCGCCAATGTGCAGAATCTGGCGCGCTATCTGATCTATCCCGATCCGTTCCTGCGCCTTCCGGCCGAATCGATCGCCTCCGGGCTCGGTAAGCAGTCCAGTCTGTGGCCGACCAGCATATCCGGGGACTTTCCGATTTTCCTGGTCAGGATCGGCGATGTCGCCGACCTCGAAATCGTCGCCCAGGCGCTCCGATTCCAGGAATATATGCGCGCCCGCGGCATGATGATCGACTTTGTCGTCGTCAACGAGCAGGCTTCTTCCTACGTGCAGGATCTGCAACGGGCAGTCGAGACGCTGTGCGAAAACAGCCGTCTGCGCGGCAAGGAGCTCGGACCCCGCCAGCACATCTTCGCGGTGCGCCGCGACCTGATGGACGAGACGACCTACAAGACGCTGCTCGCTGTCGCCCGCGTCGCCCTGCACACGCGCAACGGCACCATCTTCGATCAGATCGAGCGCGCCGAGGCCGCTGCGCTGCAAGCGCGGGACGCGTTGCAGCCGGCAGGTACAGCAGCGCTTCGTGAACCGTCTTCGCCGGCGCCACAGCCATCGGCTGCCCAAGCCACGATCGAAGGCAGTGCCGACGGCAGCGGGCTCAACCAGTGGAACGGTTTTGGCGGCTTCGAGGGCGACGGACGCCACTATGTCGTGCGTCTAGCTGGCCGGCGCACGACGCCGCAGCCCTGGATCAACGTCGTCTCCAACGCTTCGTTCGGTTTCCATGTTTCGGCTGAAGGCGCTGCCTTCACCTGGAGCCGAAACAGCCGCGACTATCAATTGACGCCGTGGGCGAACGACCCGGTCACCAACCGGCCCGGCGAGGGGATCTATATCTACGATCACGCCAGCGGCCGGGCGTTCTCGCCGCTGGCCGCCGTGGTGCGCGATCCCGCCATGACCTACGAAACATGGCACGGGCAGGGTTTTTCGACCTTCCGTTCGAAGCGCGGGTCGCTGTCGATGGACCTTACTCATGTGGTGGATTCTGTCGATCCTGTGAAAATCTCCCGATTGCGCATTCAGAATTCGGGTTCCGTGCCGGCGCGCCTGCGCGTCTACGCGTACGCGGAATGGGTTCTTGGCAGCCATCGTTCGCGCACGGCGGCGACCATCGTTCCGTCCAGGGATGCCGCGACGGGCGCGTTGCTGGTGCAAAATCCCTATGGGCTCGACTTCAGCGAGCGGGTCGCCTTCCTGGCCGCCGACAGCGCGGCACATTCGGTGACGGCCGACCGCGGTGAGTTCATCGGCCGGCACGGCACCAGCGAACTTCCGCATGCCGTGCTCAGCGGCGCCAGCCTGTCGGGCCGCGTCGAGGCCGGCGACGATCCCTGTGCTGCAATTGCACGCGACATCAACATCCCCGCCGGCGGCGACGTGACGCTGCTCTGGCTGCTCGGCGATGCAGCCTCTGCCGAGGAAGCCAGCGCGCTGGTACAGCATCATAGCAGCAAGGATTTCGATCAGCGGCTGGCTGACAACGAACGCACCTGGCGAGGGTTTCTCGACACCATCCAGGTCGAGACGCCGGACAAGGCGCTCAACGCTATGGTCAACCACTGGCTGCCCTATCAGAGCCTTGCCTGCCGCATCCGCGCCCGCTCCGCGTTTTACCAGGCGAGCGGCGCCTTTGGCTTCCGCGATCAGTTGCAGGACACGTTGGCTCTGCTTGTCCATGATCCGAAATTGGCGCGCGACCAGATCCTCAACGCGGCGCGGCGGCAATTCCCTGAAGGTGACGTACAGCACTGGTGGCTGCCGCGCACCGAGGCAGGCGTCCGCACCATGATTTCCGACGACGTGGTCTGGCTCGCCCACGCCACGTCACACTACTTGCAGGTGACCGGCGATACCGCGATCCTCAGGGAACAACTGCCCTTCATCGACGGGCCGCCTCTGGAAGAAGGCGAGCACGACGCCTTCTTCACCCCGGAGATCTCGAAGAAGACCGCTTCACTCTATGATCATTGCGCACGCGCACTTGACCTTGCCATCAAGCGCAGCAGCCCCGCCGGATTGCCGCTGATCCTCGGAGGCGACTGGAACGACGGCATGAATCGTGTCGGCGAGCACGGTAAGGGCGAGAGCGTCTGGCTGGGCTGGTTCCTGCTGAAGACGCTGGGCGACTTTGCACCTGTCGCCAAGGCGGAAGGCGATACCAAGCGCGCGCAAGCCTGGACAAAACACGCCGCCGTGCTGAAGCGGGCGCTGGAAAGCACGGCCTGGGATGGTGAATGGTATCGTCGCGGCAGCTTCGACGACGGCACGCCGCTGGGGTCGCGCGGTTCGCAGGAGTGCAAGATCGACTCGATTGCCCAGTCGTGGAGCGTGCTGTCGGGCGAGGGCGATCCGGCGCGGTCGACGACGGCGATGCAACAGGCGATGAAAATGCTTGTCGACGACGAGCTCAAGATCGTCAAGCTTTTCACCCCGCCCTTCTCCAGGACGGAACAGAACCCAGGCTACATCAAGAGCTACCCGCCAGGTGTCCGTGAAAACGGCGGCCAGTACACCCACGCGGCGACATGGTTCGTCATTGCGCTCGCCGAAATGGGGCGCACCGACGACGCCTACCGCTGTCTCTCGATGCTCAACCCGGTCAACCACGCGCTCGACGAGGCCGCTGCCGAGCACTACCGCGTCGAGCCTTATGTCGTCGCGGCCGACGTCTACGCCGGGCAAGGCAAGGGCGGCCGGGGTGGCTGGACCTGGTATACCGGCTCGGCCGGCTGGCTTTATCGCGCGGCGGTCGAGGGCATCCTCGGCATTGAGCGCAGGGGCGAGCGCATTCAGTTCAGGCCGAAACTCCCCAGCCATTGGGATGGTTATACAGCAACGCTCAAGGTGCTGGGGGCCGAACTCAGGGTTCGCGTCGTCCGCGACGCCAAGGTCAAAGCCATCTCGCTAGAGGTAGATGGTAAAAAGACGAAGGCATCGTCTTTCGAACCGAAAGCCGGCGATAAGGCTGAGGTGGTCGTCAGGATACCGGCGTAGTTCCAAGGATTTTAGCGTTTTTGCACGTCTTGCGGATGCGCGTTGTTTAAGGTTTCTCTAGAAATTCTGTTGCGCATGAGCTTTCCCAAAAGCCGATGCAGGCTTTAGGGATTCGTACATGACCCAGTTGCTGATTAAAATTGCGGCAGTGCTTGCAGCCTGCCACGGTTTTGCCGCAGGACTGACATTTTACCTTTTTTCTCAAACCGTTAGGTGATCACGACAGATTTCGCAGCGTCGCCATCTTTTGTTCGCGAATTGGGAACTGAAGGGGTACACGAGCATTGTTTCGCGACACGTCAACGGGTACGTGTAGAAAATGATGCAGTGCACAATAACAATTTGCCGGAGTAGCTAAAGTGTCCCTTCTGCAGATCTACTGGAGAGCGCTTGGTTATCTCGCTGCCGACAGGAAACGCGTAGCGTTTATCTGCGGGGCGAATGTCGCGCTGGCCATTATCGCCATCCTTGAGCCGATCATGTTCGGACGGGTGATCGATGCTATTTCGGACGGCGGCTCGGTCTTTTCGACGCTCGCCGTATGGGCCGGTATCGGCGTCTTCAACGTCGTCGCCTTCGTTCTGGTGGCGCGCGGTGCGGACCGCTTTGCCCATGCACGACGCAGCGAGGTTCTTTGCCAGTCATTCGAGCGCGTGATCACCATGCCGCTTGCTTGGCATCATCAGCGCGGCACCTCCAACTCCCTGCATACGCTTCTGCGCGCGGTCGAGACCCTGTTCAGCCTCTGGCTCGAGTTCATGAGGCAGCATTTGTCCACTGTCGTCGCACTGGTTCTGCTGGTGCCGACGGCGCTCAGCATGGATATTCGCATGTCGATGGTCCTGCTGGCGCTGGGCGCGCTCTATGTCGGAATCGGGCGGCTGGTGATGCGTCGTACCAGGGAAGGCCAGGCTTCCGTGGAGCGGCATTTTCACCAGGTGTTCGCGCATGTGAGCGACTCGGTCAGCAATGTCGCCGTGCTGCAGAGCTACAATCGCATCGGCCACGAGACCGACGCCTTGAAGCGTTATGTCAAGAATCTGCTTGATGCCCAGTATCCGGTACTCGACTGGTGGGCACTGGCCAACGCCCTGCACCGCCTGTCGTCGACCATTTCGATGATGGTCGTGCTGTTGATCGGCTCCTATCTGGTCATGCATGGCCAACTGCGTATCGGTGACGTCATCGCCTTTACCGGCTTTGCCACGCTGCTGATCGCCCGGCTCGACCAGATGTCGGCCTTCGCCAACCAGATTTCGGAAGCCAGGGCCAAGCTCGAGGAATTTTACCGCCTTGAGGACTCCGCGGCCGACGCCGCCGAGCCGGATGGGTTGCGCGACCTCGGCAACGTCACTGGTCATGTGCGTTTTGAAAACGTCAGCTTCGAATTCGCCAATTCGGGGCAGGGCGTGAACGATGTGTCGTTCGAGGTCCGTGCCGGCCAGACCGTGGCCATCGTCGGTCCGACGGGCGCAGGCAAGACCACGCTCATCAATCTTTTGCAGCGCGTCTTTGCACCGTCCAGCGGCCGTATCCTGATCGATGGCATCGATACCCGCACGGTGACCCGCAAGTCGCTGCGCCACTCGATCGCCACCGTGTTCCAGGATGCGGGTCTGCTCAACCGCTCGATCGAGGACAATATCCGCGTCGGGCGCGCCGAGGCGACCTACGATGAGGTCCACGCCGCCGCCAATGCCGCCGCCGCGCAGGATTTCATCCTGTCGAAGAGCAACGGCTACGACACGGTCGTCGGCGAACGCGGCGGACAGCTTTCGGGCGGCGAGCGCCAGCGTATCGCGATCGCGCGCGCCGTGCTGAAGGATTCGCCCATCCTGGTGCTCGACGAAGCGACCAGCGCGCTCGACGTCGAGACGGAAGACCGTGTCAAGGAAGCGATTGACGAATTGCGGCGCGGCCGCACCACCTTCATCATCGCCCACCGCCTGACGACCGTTCGAGATGCCGATCTGGTCGTGTTCATGGACAAGGGCAAGGTGGTCGAAATGGGTGGCTTCGCCGAATTGTCGATGCGCAATGGCCGCTTCGCCAGCCTGCTGCGCGCCGGCGGCCTGCTCAACGACGAGGAAGTCCGCCGCCTCAGCCGCGCCATCACGGACGAGGCCGCCTGAGCTCCTTCCCTTCTCCGCTGTGGGAGAAGGGAAGGTCCCGCCTGCGACACCACCACTCGATTGCCCCAAACGCGTCGCGGGTTTATGTAAAGCCGCATGAGTGACCTGACTTCACGCCTCAGCGGCTGGATGGATTTCGCCAACCCGACGCGGTTTGTCGGGTTGGCCGACAAGGTAGTGCCGTGGCTGGCGACCATCGCCACACTCCTCCTGGCCGCCGGGCTCTATATGAGCTTCACGGCACCGGAGGATTTCCAGCAAGGCATCACCGTGCGCATCATGTATATCCATGTGCCCTTCGCCTGGCTGGCCATGATGTGTTTCACGGTGATGGCGGTTTTCGCGTTGGGCACGCTGGTATGGCGCCATCCGCTGGCCGATGTTGCGCTGAAATCGGCGGCACCCATCGGCGTCGTCTTTACAGCACTCGCGCTGATCACCGGCTCGATCTGGGGCAAGCCGATGTGGGGCACCTGGTGGGTGTGGGACGCGCGGCTGACCTCGGTGTTCGTGCTGTTTCTGATGTATCTCGGCATCATTGCGCTGACGCGGGCACTCGACGGTGCGGCGCGCGCCGCCTGGGCCGCCGCAATCATCACCCTGGTCGGCTTCATAAACATCCCGATCATCAAGTTCTCGGTCGACTGGTGGAACACGCTGCATCAGCCGGCTTCGGTGTTCCGCATGGGTGGCTCGACCATTGACCCCTCTATGCTGAGGCCGCTGCTGGTGATGGCGCTCGGCTTCACCGTGCTGTTCTTCGCGCTCCACCTGATGGCGATGCGCACGGAAATCCGACGTCGCCGGGTCATTTCCATGCGCCGTGTCGCGGCGAGGCAGGCCGATAAGCTCCATTAGTGGGGCACCTGCTCGGCCGTCATTGGCCCCTCATTCTATTTCGCCCGACAGCCTCACGTATTCTGCCGTCAACATTATTTGTGACGGACCGAAGCAGGGATGTTGCAATGTTGCAACAGAGATTTCTAGAAGGTGGACCCTGGTCTCGTTTTCACTTGTTGACAGCTAAGCCTTGCACCAGAAGTGATGCATTATGTTTGCCTGTCAATATTCGTGGGGGTGGATTTGTCGACGAATGTACGTCTGCTTGCTGGTGTCTCCGCAACGGCCCTGATGCTCGGCTGGAATTCGGCCAATGCCGCCGACGCGGCGGTCGAAGTTCCGGCGGCCCAGGATCTCTGGTATGTCACACTGTTTGGTGGCGCCAGCTTCCCGAATCGCGTGAAAACACATGCCGATTACTACAACAACGACTTTTCGATGGACTTCGACACCGGCTTCGTGATCGGCGGCGTCGTCGGTAGGCGGATCAACGATGTGTTTCGGGTCGAAGGCGAACTGTCCTATGCCCGCTACAAGGCGAATTCGTATCAGGAGGGTGTAAGTGCCTGGCTTCCGGCTGACGGCGATTTGTCCGCTACCTATCTGCTCGCCAATGTCTGGGCCGACGTTGCTCATTTTGCAGATGCCAAGCTCTATGTCGGCGGCGGCATCGGCGCCGCCTATGTGACCGCCGACACAACTTGGGATGGTCACCTTTATGGATACGGATCTGGTGGGTGGGGTTTCGCGGGCCAATTGGGAGCCGGTGTCACCTACGCGCTGGCGCAGAATATCGACCTCGATTTCGGCTACAGGTTCAAGGCCGTCTCCGGCGTCGACTTCGATTCCTCGCGCGACAGCGATGCTGTATTCTCGAACGGCAAGTTGAATTCCCACAATCTGCAGCTTGGCGTTACATTCAAATTCTGATTGGTCACGCTGATTGCCGTGATATCCGGCGATTGGGGGTGAAGCATGCCACTCTTGCCACGCCGGCAGCCTGTCGGTCTACCGGCCATGGTCCAGGATTTTCTCCCGGCCGCTGGCGAGTCGGTGCTGGAGACGTTGCAGCGCGGCATCGACCTGCAGCGCCGCAAGCGGTTTCGCGAAGCCGAGTTCTGCTATCAGACCGTGCTTCGACGTCAGCCCAAAAATGCCATGGCGCTCAATTTGATGGGCACGCTGGCGATCGAGGCCCAGCAAAATGAGACGGCCATCGACTTTATGAAGAGCGCGGTCAAGCTCGAACCGGGCAACGCCATTTTCCGCAACAATCTCGGCAATGCCTACAACCTGATCGGCAACATAGAACTAGCGCGCAAACAGCTGAGAAAAGCGATCGAGCTCGACGGCCGGCTTGTCGAGGCATTGTGCAATCTCGGCAAATCCTACCGGAGCCAACTCGAGGGCGACATCGCCGAGGGTTTCTATCGCCGCGCGCTGGCGGTTGACAGCCAATCGCTGAAGGCGCTGGTCGGTATGGGCGACCTGCTCACCGACATGGGCCGGCAAGCCGAGGCGGTCGAATGCTTTGGTCGCGCCATCGCCATTGACAGGGCGAATGTCGAGGCGCTGTCCGGGCTGGCGCTCGCGCGTCGGGCCGTCAAGGGCGATCCAGCCCTGGCCTTGGTGCAGGCCCGCCTTGAATTGCCGATGACCACCGATCGCGAGCGGGTTTACCTGCATCACGCCGCCGGAAAAATCCTCAACGACCAGCACGAGTATCGCCTGGCCATCCACCATTTCGCCAGGGCCAAGGCAATCTCCGGCAATGATTTCGACATTGCCATGCACACGCGGCTCTATGACAGTTTCATCGAGACTTTCGACGCCGGTTTTTTCGAAGCGCGGCCAAAATTCGGCAATCCGTCCGAACGGCCGATCTTCATCGTCGGCATGCCACGTTCAGGAACGACGCTGACCGAGCAGATATGCGCCAGTCATCACGATATCCATGGCGCCGGCGAATTGCCGATCATCCGTTCATTGGCCGGCGAACTCGGATTCGACCAGCCTGATCCGGCGATTTTCGCCAGGGCCATGGCGGCGCTCACGCCGACGAAGGCGAGGGAACTTGGCTCGAAATATCTCGACCATCTCAACAAGCGCAACGGCAAGGCGGCGCGTGTCGTCGACAAGATGCCGCATAATTTCGAGCTGCTGGCCTTCATCAGCCTCATTTTGCCAAATGCCCGCATCGTCCACTGTCGGCGTGACCCGATGGATAATTGCACGTCCTGCTTCATGCACAATTTCTCCGATGCCCACGGCTACAATGCCGATCTGACCAAGCTTGGGCAGTATTATCGGCAATATGATCGCTTGATGCGCCATTGGGCCAAGGTCGTTCCGCTGGCCATCCACGACATGCCCTACGAAGAAACCGTGGCCGATCTCGAAACCCGCGCACGTGGATTGATCGGATTTCTCGACGTGGAATGGGACGATGCGTGTCTGCGTTTCCACGAGACCAAGCGCACAGTGCGAACGCCTAGCCGCTGGCAGGTGCGCCAGCCGATCTATTCGTCCTCGGTCGAGCGCTGGAAATTGTATGGCGATGCCCTCGATCCGCTGAGGGCTGCGCTGGGTTCGCTTGTCCAACCCTGATCCAAACGGGCGTTCGGTCAGAGCGACGCCAATATCACCCCATCCGGCCGCGCGCTGCTACCGGCAGCGTTTCAAGCACCTTGTCGCCGTCGATTAGGTGCACCTCGTCGAACAGATTGGTAACGACGCAGCAATGGTCGGGCACGACGCGCACGCGCTCGCCGATGCGAAGTTTTGTGTCGCCCGAAAGCGTTACATTGCCATGCTCTTCGCTGAGGCCGGTCACCCTGGCGCCGGGAATACCCAGCAGCTCGCCGAAATCGGCAAGCCCCAGCGTGTCGCTGGAGAGCGCCTTGCTGCCGGCGTCGAGGATGGCGCGCGCCGGTGTCGGGTGGCTGACCACGGTCGACAGCACCGTCAGCGCGCAATCGTCGAGGCTGCCGACGCCTTTGGCGACCTGGTAGCGGTCGAGATAGATGTAGGTGCCGGGGCGGTATTCGGTGACGACGCTGTCCTCGCCCGAGCGCCACATGTCCGGCGTGCCGCCGCTGGAAATGCGCTGGCATTCAAGGCCGGAGGCGGCAAGTGCATCGCGTGCGCCGGCAAGCCAGGCTTCGGCCTCCGCGGCGCGGCCTGCCGACGGATAGGTCATCAGCCCGCCGAAGACGAGCCCGTTGGCCTTGGCGATCTCTCTGGCCAGCGCCACCGCGTCGCCAGGCGACTGCACGCCGCAGCGGCCCATGCCGGTGTCGCATTCCACCAGCACCTGTAACCGGTGCCCCGGATCGGTGAAGGTGGCGGCAAGCCCGTCGAGCGTCTCCCCACTGTCCACCGTCACCGAGAGGGTTACGCGGCCATGCAGCGCCTTGAGCCGCTCCAGCTTGGCGCGGCCGAGAATATTGTAGGGCAGAAAAATGTCGGTCAGCCCGGCATCGGCCATCACCTCGGCTTCGCCGATCTTCTGGCAGGTGATGCCGACCGCGCCAGCCGCGACCTGCTTCTTCGCCCAGTAGGGCAGCTTGTGGGTTTTGATATGCGGCCTGAGCTTCAGCCCATGGCTGTCGGCATGGGCCTGGGCGCGGACGATGTTGGCTTCGGCGCGGGCGGCGTCGATCAGGATTGCCGGCGTATCGAGGTCGTCTATGCTGCGCATGGATTGTCACCCTGGGAATTTCCTGGATTTATGGCCTTGATCGGTCCGGATGTCATGAGGCCAGCATGCGGTTTACGTCGACACCGGATCGGTGTTCGGCTATGCGCTGTAGTCGCCGCCTGAAGAAGGGATCACGACCATGAAACGTTCCACCGTCAACGACATCATCCGTGATGCCGACACCTTCATCCGTTCGTTCGGTTATATCATGCCGCCCTTCGCCTATTGGTCGCCGGAAGAAATGAAGGCGCGCCGGCAGGATTCGTCGGCCATCTTCTCCTCCCGGCTTGGCTGGGACATCACCGATTACGGCCAGGGCAAGTTTAGCGATCTCGGCCTCTTCCTGTTCACCGTTCGCAACGGTCGCTACGAGGACATGAAGAAGGGCATGGGCATGCTCTATGCCGAGAAGATCATGATCTCGCGCAAGGATCAGCTGTCGCCGATGCACCGCCACAACATCAAGGCCGAAGACATCATCAACCGTGGTGGCGGCAGGCTGGTGCTGGAACTGTTCATGCACGATCGCGATGGCGGCATCGATCCGAAGGCCGAGGTTTCCGTGCCTGTCGACGGAACCATCCACAGGCTGCCGGCGGGCGGGCTCCTGAAGCTCGATCCAGGCCAGAGCGTGACGCTGCTGCCGGGCGTCTGGCACGCCTTCTGGGCCGAGGGCAAGGACGTGCTGATCGGCGAGGTTTCGACGGTCAATGACGATCTCACCGACAATGTCTTCCGCGAGCCGATCGGCCGCTTCGCCGACATCGACGAGGATGTCGCGCCGCTGCACCTTTTGGTGTCCGACTACGAGAAGTGGGTGGGTTAAGGCAGCGGCTTGAGAGGTCGGCCGATGGGTAGTCTTCCCAGTTCAACTGCTGATGAAACGTTCAGATACTGGTCGTACTGTCACTGTGCTCACTCGTGCTGTGCAGTGAAAGTACGATATCCACCTCCGGTGGCGCCTCTATCCTTGTTATTGTGAAGCGGACTCCATCAGCCAGGATTTCGATGCCGGAGCCCCTTTTCCAATTTCCTCCCTCCAGCTGAAGTCGGCGGGAGGAATCGTCGAATTGCTCCTTCATCAGTTCGTCGTTTGGAAAAGGTGCATCAGTGAGTCTGCTAAATTCTTCCAAGACCCAGACACTGCTGCCTGAATTGCGCGCTCAATTCTGGATTCTTCAGTGCCGCTTATCTTGATCTGCATCGTCTCCGGCCTCTTCAGCCTACCCATCATGCTTGTCGGCTCTGCGGTTGCCCAGCAGTAGCTTTCGCTCGAGATGGGCTCGCAGGTCGCCGTAATACGCCGTCAGGAACGGGCGGGCATCATGCGCCTGCGGCGTTGAGCCGATCTTGCGTCCGATCGTTTCAGCCACCGCCCGCAGCGCGAAATAGTCGTCGCGGCGCAGCACTTCTTCAAGCTTGTGCAGTTCGGCGATGCCATAGGCATCGAGCTGCGCGTGGCTGAACTGAAAAGTCTTGGCGACCGGATCCTGTCTTGCCGACAGATCCTCCATCAGCGTGCGCTTCGGCGCTTCGACGACCCAGGTCCCCGCCAGGAGGTCGCCAATCCGCAGCCGGTCGCGATTGAAAAGCGGGAACAGAGCGAACAGAAGCGCCCACACCAGTCCGAAGACTGTCGTCAGCGTATCGGCGACGCCCATCCCACTCCGTCCGGCGATAATCGACAGCGGCAGAAAGACTTCGATCTCGCGCATCAGATTGCGGGCGATGACCTGATCGACCGACAGGCCGGCTCCGTTGCGTGACGCCACCCTGATGCCGACGATCCGCTTGCCGGGCGTCGACCCGCGCCGGCCCGCCTCGAAGGCGATGAAATAGGCGTTGCGCAGAAAAAAGATCGCGATGATCCAGACGATGAAAAGCGGCTGCATTTTATCGGTGCCGAAGCCTCTTACCCCAAACAGCGCGACAATCGTGACCGCGATTGCCGCCGTGGTGGTAAACACGACATCGAGCAGGAAAGCGGCAGCCCGTGTGCCGGCGTCGGCCAGCTTTATCTGGAGATCGACACCTTCAGGCGTGATCAGCGAGCGCATTGTCGCCAGCGCGGAGCGTCTAGCGGTCGCCATTCCGCACCACCTGGAACAGGTAGAAATAGCCGATCCACAATGCGAGCATGCCGACGCCAATGGCATAGCGCGTGACATCGCTGGTGATCGTCTGCCTGCCGAAGCCCTCGAGCAGTCCGGCAAACAGCAGCATGACCGAAACGCCGACCATCGCGGTCGCCGCGACGCGCCCTGCATGGGCCGCTGCCGTCATGCGGGTCAGCTCGCCGGGAAAGGCGATGCGCGTGCCGATGCGCATGCCGGCAGCACCGGCCAGTGCGATGGCGAACAATTCGGTGGTGCCGTGAATGGCCAGCCAGCCGCCAAGTTCCATGCCAAGCCCCTTTGCCCAATAGACTTGGAACAGCGCACCCAGCATGCAGCCGTTGAACAGCATCAGCAGCACCGTCGGCGCGGCGAACGCAAATCCAAGGGCGAAAGCCAGGATTGCGACCTGGACGTTGTGGGTGAAAAGATAAGCGGCAAAGCCTGAGAGAAAGCCATTGTCGCCATCATAAAGCATCCTGCGCAGCAGCTCGGCCGAAGCGTCGGGGCCGCGGCCAGCGGCGAGGCCCGACGGGATGATCGCGTCGAACCAGTCCTTGTCGGACGCTACCAGCCAGGCGCCGGCGCCGATGCCGACAAACATCAGCGCCACCGACACCAGCGTCTCGCGCCACAAATCGCGGATGGCACCGGGCCAGTCATGCAGGAAGAAATCGGCGATGCGCTGCCGCAGCCCGCGACGTGCCCCGTAGAGGTAGAAATAACCCCGCAGCGACAGGGATTCCAGATAGGCGATCAGCGCGCTGTCGAGGGATGTCGCTCTCGCTACCGAGAGGGAAGACAATGCCGATCGGTAGAGCAGCGGCAGCGACAGCAGCTCCTCTTCCGACAGCGTCCGCGGCGCGCGTTTCTCGACGCGGGCGAGAAGCGCCTCGAACGCCTTCCAGTCGGCCTCGCGCTCCCGACGGAAGCTGGCCAGCGACTGGCGTACGGCATCACCGCGTCCAGCATCGCCGGGTACTGGCCCAGTCACAACAAATCCTCCCGCTTGAACTGCAGGTAGCGCTCGACCAGTGCCGGCCCCAGCCTTTGATGGTCGGCTTCGATCACATGCGCGCCCAGCAGCCGCAACCGGCCGATGACGACCTGCCTTTCGCGCAAAAGCCCGCCGGCGACGACGGCGCGGGCCACATCCTCGCCCGACAAAGGCGGCATGTCGGTCAAGCTCTCCAACTCGACATCCCTCGTCATCATGAACAGCACCAGATGCCGTTCGGTGAGCCGGCCGACGGTGCGCAGCATCAATTCCGCGCTGATTGGATCGACGAAGTCGGTGAAGATGATCACCAGCGAGCGCCGGTCGAGCCGCGCCGCAAGCGTGGTCAGCGCCAGGGTGAAATTGGTCTCCTCGTTGGAATAGTCGATCTCCGCCGCCCGCTTCTGGATCATTGCGAAACTAGCCGAGCCGCGCACCGCGCCGCTCGCAACGCGCGGCCGCCCATCGAAGCTGAACAGGCTGACCATGTCGCCGCCCTTGAGCGCGATGAACGCCGACAGCAAGGCGGCCGCCACCGCCCGGTCCACCTTAGGTACACCGTCGACCGGCTCGCACATCAGGCGTCCGCTGTCGATGGCCAGCACGATGTTGTTGTTCTCCTCGATGCGGAACTCGCGCGCCAGAAGCCTGCCGTGGCGGGCGCTGCGCTTCCAGTCGATCATCCGCCGGCCCATGCCGGGCTGATAATCCTTGAGCGCCTCGAACTCCCGGCCCTGTCCGGCCCGGCGCTGGGCGTGCCCTTCGGGCAGCGCATTGCGCTGCAGCAGCGTGATCGCTTGGTCGCGGGCGCTGCGGACGTCGGGCAACACCGCCACCTTGCTTTCCATCGGCAGGATGACCTGGTTCCAGACCAGTCCGAACGGCCCGCGCCAGCGCACCCACAGACGATCGAAGCTGGCGATGCCGCGCCGCAGCGCCTGGAACCGCAGGTCGAGCGATCCGCCATCCTTTGTGGCAGCCAGGGGACCGCCGGTTCCGCCGATCGGCGCCAGGCGCTCATCATGACCGACGCGCGCCTCCAGGGTCCGCGTCCGGCCTGAAAAACGGGCGGCGACATGGACGGTGAACTGGCCGCCGACACCGACCTGCGGCGGCGCGTGGAGGCTGGCGGCCAGCGATTTCCGCGCGCGTCCCGCCGCGGCGTCCACCGCCAGGAAGGCGAGCAGCAGGCAGATCCACAGCAATCCGAGATACCACAGCGACGGCAGCGCCAGCGCGACCAGGAAGGCCGGCACCGCGCCCGCCGCTGCCGCCCACACCGCTCGGCCGCTGGGATAGATCAACGCGGCGCTTCCGTCTGGTCGACCAAGTCGGAGACGATCTGCTCGACCAGCCGGCCATCGATCTGCGCGGCCGGCGACAGGATGACGCGATGGCGCAGCGCCGGCACCGCCAGCGCCTTGACGTCGTCGGGGATCACATAGGCGCGCCCATCCAGCGCCGCCCGCGCTCGTGCCGCCCTGGCCAGCATGGCGCCCGCGCGTGGACTGGCGCCAACCTCCAAATCGGCGGTGTTGCGCGTGGCGCGCACCAGCGAAGCGATATAACCAACGACCTCGTCGACAAGTGTGACGGAGCCGACGGTGGCGAGCGCGTTCTCCAGTGTCTTGCGGTCCGCCTGCGCCTTGATGCCGTACTGCGCGATGTCGTGCGACGCGGAGCCGCCGCCGTGATGGATGATGATGGCCCGTTCCTCCTCGGGGCCGGGATAGCTGACCCGGTGCTTGAACAGGAAGCGGTCGAGCTGCGCCTCGGGCAGGGGATAAACACCCTGATGCTCGATCGGGTTCTGGGTCGCGACCACCATGAAGTTTCGGCCCAGCGAATGCGTGGTGCCGTCGAAGGTGACCGCATGCTCCTGCATCGCCTCCAGAAGTGCTGCCTGTGTCTTGGGTGGCGTGCGGTTGATCTCGTCGGCAAGCAAAAGATCACAGAAGATCGGACCGCGCGTCAGCGTGAACTGTCCGGTCTGGAAATTGTAGATGTTCGATCCGACGATATCGCCAGGCATCAGGTCCGGCGTGAACTGGATACGTCCGTAGGCGACACCCAGAGCCTGGGCGAAGCAACGCGCGGTCATTGTCTTGGCCGTGCCAGGAGGGCCTTCCAGCAGGATATGCCCGCCGGCGAACAAGGCGGTCAGCATCAGGTCGACCGTGTCGTGCTGTCCGGTGATCGCCTTGCCCACTTCTTCCCTGATCCGTGTCGCCAGGGCCTTCACATCATCGACGTTCACCGAGCCTCCTTGCCGTCCAATCGTGCAGCCGCTCCGCTGCCTCGTGCATTTGCGTCGGATTTTTCGCCTCGCCGACGGCTTGCGCCCGCGCGGTGAAACCGTCGACCTCGTCCTTATCGCGAGAATCGAGCCAGTGGTCGAGCGCTTCTCCTTGCAGCCCCTGCGGCGCTCCCAGCAGTGTGCCGGCGCGCACCCGCATCAAGGCCGCATAACGGCCTCCCAGTTGCTCGAGCCGCCCGGCGCGCTGCAACAGCATCGCCGTCGCATCCACCAGCGCACGCTTGCCAAAGGCAATGGCGCGGAATTCGGCGCGGGGTGGGCCGAAACGGCCGAGGCCGTGCAGGAAAGCCAGCGCCGCCGCAGCCAGGATCGTCAGCGTCAGCGCCAGAAATGGCGGTTCGACCAAGAGCTTCGCAAGGTCATATTTTCGCCCCGCGCCATGCAGCGTGAGATCGAACATGACTGGGCCCTTTTCGGGTTGCAGCAATGCAATTAGGTCGAGCGCGGCGGCCGCCTTGTCGGAATCTCCTAGCGCGGCGTTATTGATCAGGTCGGGGTCCGTCAGGATATAAAAAGGCTTGTCATCCAGTTTGGTGAGCACAGCCTTGTTGTTCCCGGCTGCTATGATTGGATGCTCGTCCGCCACCCACTGCAATTCGCCGGGGGCGGCAACGAGCCGGCCTTCGACGTCGAGTTGCTGCACCGTGCTTTGGCCGACGCCGATCTTTGCATCGGCGATCCGGCCGAGCCATTGGTTCACCACGGAATCGGGCAATCGCCCGAATTTCATGTTCCATCCTTCGTGCTCTTCCATCGGCAGGGTCTGCCATTTGGGCAGCACGAAAAGAGTATCCTGGTCCTGCCGAAGTTCAAGAATGTGGTCGAGCGCCGCGGGATCGCTATCGGGCGAAATGGTGACGATCAGCAACATGTCGGCACCAAGCTCCTGATCGGTCCGCGCCATGGAAGGCGAATTGCCGGTCAGCCACATCCATTCCGCAAGGCCCGCATAGCCGACGCCGCTTTTCGACAGCGGCGTCGCGCCGCCGTTGCCGGGTGGGCGGAAGTCGGGAGCATAGGTGGACAGCAGGAAGAAACCCGCCGCCGCAAGCAGGCTGGCGAAAATACCCCAGAATAGCGTTCTTCGATTGAACGGTTCCTGTGCCGCTGGTTCAATCGTCGTCGCGCTCATATCCAGGCATCCCGGAAGACGAAACGCTCATAAGCGCCGCGTGCCTCCCGCCAGCCTTCGGCGCCGACTGGCCGGCGTGCGAACAGCGCGGCTTCGACGATGCGTGCGATCTCGGTAAAGGCCGCGCGGGCCTTGGCGGGAACCGAAGCAGCGGCGGCGATGTCGCGCGCCGTGAGCGACGGCCGCAGGAAATCCGGCAGCCGGCCGGCAATATCGGCGACACTGCGGCGAAGCAGGAGATGAACCGCTTCGTCATAGTCGCCTCGTGCGGCAAGCGCGTCGGCTTCCGACAGCAGGATCTGCGCGGCGCCGGCGTCGGGACGCCATGCTTGTGCCGCTTCGGTTTCGCGCCGCGCGCGCTGCCAGAGCAGGCGCCAGGCGATACCTTTCATCTCGAGAAAGACTAGGAGCAGGATGAGCGCGGCACCTGATATCACCGCCCCCCAGAACAGATAGATCATGTAGGGACCGAGCGACGATAACAGGTCCAGCAGCGGCTTCAGCCAGTCGGGTGGCTGGGGCGGCACATAGGCCGGCAGGTCGAACTGGATCGACTTATCCGAGATCAACTGCTCATGCGCTTTTGCCAGCCATTCGGCTTCCGCTATGCCTGGCTGTGCCACTGCCAACCGCTTCCCTGCAACCTCTGGTTCCCCAGCCCGACACTGGCAATGCGGCAAGACAATTGCAAGTGGACTAGACGTCGACCTCCAATGTTGGCACATTTAATGCGGGGATCACCAGCCGATATGCGGTGATTAAGCGGGGGACGCATCATGGCTTCATTGACACTGGAACGGCCGGACAGGTTTCGCATCGGCAGGGTTTTCAACGACAGCTTTGCTGTCATCAGCCGCAATATCGGTCTGTACCTTGGACTCGCGCTGCTGTTCTCAGGTCTGCCGGCGATAGTGCTCCGCCTCTGGACCGAATCGACCTTGAGCGGGACTGCACTGGGCGACCCGACCGCGGTGGCCGATCCTAGTATGATGTTTTGGAATTCTTCCGTCGGCATTGCCGCCGGATTAATATCCTTTATCCTGTCGCTGCTGCTCCAGTCGGCACTCGTGCGGGCGACGATCGAGGATTTGAACGGCAAACGGCCGTCCTTTGGCGACTGCATCCAGATAGCCATCCGCTATTTGCTCCCAACCCTGGGGATCGGCCTGCTCGTAGTGCTGGGGGCGGGCCTTGCTTCATTAGCTCTGCTGGTCCCCGGAATCATATTGTGGCTTGGTTGGTCGGTGGCTATTCCGGTTCTGATACAGGAGCGCCTGGGTGTCCTCGGCAGCATGTCGCGCAGCCGCGTCCTGACCAAGGGCAGCCGCTGGGCGCTATTTGGTCTTTTCCTTATCCTTATGATCATCACGATGGTCATTCAGTCGGTGATGGCGGCTATCATTCTCCTGCTAGACGGAATTGTCGCCGATGTGGCGGCAGCCATGCTGTCGACCGTGGTTTCTATGGTGCTGTCGGTAGCCACGGCGGTCAGCTATGTCGAACTGCGTCAGGTCAAGGAAGGCACCAGCGTCGACGAACTGGCGGAGATATTCTCATAGTGGCGAGAGGTCTGCGCCCTCACCACAGAAGTCCCGCCTACCACATCATGAAGGAAGCGACATCCGCGTCGGAGACCTTGCCAGCGCTCACGTCGGCGATCGCCTGGTCGACAATGGCCACGCCCTCGGTCACTTCGTCCTCGGTCAGCGTCAGCGGCGGCATGAATTCGAGCACATTGGCCTTCAGCCCGACATAGGTGAAGGCCGCACCCAGTTCGTAGCCACGATAGATGATCTTGGCCGTCGTCGTCGCCGCGACCGGCTGGCGTGTCTTGCGGTCCTTGACCAGATCGACACCGACGGCAAGGCCACGCCCGCGCACGTCGCCGATGATCTCGTGTTTTGCGCCGAGCGCCCGCAGCGCATCCGAGAAGAGCGTGCCGACGCGCGCCGAGCGCTCGACCAGTCCATCCGCCTCGATCGTCTTCAGCACAGCGTAGCCGGCGGACGTCGCTATCGGGTTGCCGGCGGTCGTCTGCAGCGCGAAGGCCGGTGCGTGGTCCATGATCTCCTTTGGGCCGATAACGGCCGAAAGCGGCAGGCCGCCGCCAATACCCTTGCCGAAGACGACGAGATCGGGCGTCAATCCTTCGTGCTGGAAACAGTGCATCATGCCGCTACGGGCCAGCCCGACCTTGACCTCGTCGACGACTATTCTGATGCCATGCCTGCGGCAACGGTCCTGCAACGCGTTGAGGAATCCCGGCGGCGGTACGATCAGCCCGCCATCCGACATCAGCGGCTCGATGAACACTGCCGCGACCTGATGCGGCGGGCAGGTGGTCTCGAACTGGTAGTCGAGCAGCGCAAGCACGGCCTCGGCGCTGAACTGCGGCCGGAACGGATCGGGGTAGGGGAGCAGGAGCACGCCCGGCCTAGGCAGTGTGTGGGTCATGGCGGTATGGCCGCTGATGCCCATCGAGCCGGAGAGGTTGCCGTGATAGGAGCCGATGAAGGAGATGAAGCGTGAGCGGCCGGTGGCTGCCTGCAGCACCCGCACCGCGCAATCATTGGCGTCTGACCCGGAGTGGCCGAACCAGACGCGCCGTTCGCCATCGCCGGGCGTGATCGCCAGCAGCCGCTCGGCCAGCGAAACCGCCGGTTCGTTCGGGTATAGCAAGAGGCTGGCGCCAGCCATGTCGCGGATCGACGCCTCGACCGCCTCGATGATGGCCGGATGGCCGTAACCGAGGATTGCCGGGCCGGCCGAGCCGGACAGGTCGAGCAGCGAGCGGCCGCCTTCCTCGATCAGTCGGTTGCCTTGCCCGCCGACGACGCTCAGCGGCGAGAAGCGCAGCTTGCCGATTTGGGCGATGGTTGCCGCGTCGCGCTCGCGCAGGCTGAGATTGCTCATGACGCCTTCTCCTTCTGCTGCGCGGGCAAGGCGGCGGCCAAGCGGTTCGCCCACGCCTCGATGCCGGAGCGGCTCGACAACAGATCCTGCCGGATCTCTATGAGGACGGCGGGAATGCCGCGATCGTCGCCATGGATGGGCACGGCGTAGTCGGCGTCGCGGCTGATCACGTAAGGCACATTCGCTCCGACATTGAGCGCGCGGTCGACGCTGAGGCCGGCAAGGATCGCTTCGCCGAAATCGGCGGCGCGATCGTAAAGCACGCCGGCATGCCAGGGCCTGGGAATCCCGAGGAAGACCGGCGTGAAGCTGTGGATTGTCGCGATTCGCGTCGGCCTGCCGTTCTTCGCCCGGCGGTCGAGATGGGCGGCCACCCGGTCGTGGAAAGGCGCGAACATGATCTCGGCGCGCCGTGCGCGCTCCACTGGGTCGAGCGCGACATTGCCGGGAATGTCGGTGTCTTCCGACAGCACAGGAATGCTGCCGCTCGTGCCCAGCGGCCGATTAAGGTCGATCAGCAGCCGCGAATAGCCGCTGAGGAAGGCAGGCGCATCGAGCAGCACCGACAGATGGCGCGTTACTTCGACGGCGCCGATGTCCCAGGCGATGTGACGTTGCAAATGGCTGGTATCGAGCCCCAGCTTTTCATACTCCGCCGGAATGTGGTTGGACGCATGCTCGCACAACAGCACGATGTCGGAGTGCCCATTTTCGTTGAGCACGTCGACTGCAGCTGGCCAATCTTTTCCAGGCTGGACGGCATTTGCACGCTGCGCAGCCATCAATAAAGCGTCCGGTAGAGGTCGCAGACAGCCACCGGATCGAGACCGGCAAGGCGCTCGGTTTCATGCCGCTTGAGGCCGACGAAGGTCTCGACGAAGACCGGTGCGAACCATCCCGTGACGGTGCTGTCGGCGGTGAGCGCGTCGAGCGCCGCCGGCAGGGTTTCCGGCAGGCGTACGAGACCAAGCTTCTTGCGCTCCGTCTCGCTCATCAGCGTCGGGTCGCCGGTGACCAGCGGCGGCGTCGGCAGCTTCGCCTTCAGTCCTTCCAGTCCCGCGCGCACGATGGCCGCCAGGGAGAGGTAGGGATTGCCGGTGGCGTCGGCGGCCCGGTATTCGATGTTGTATTGCCGCGCCGGATCGCGCCCGCCGATCGTTACTGTCGGGCAGATGCGCAAGGAGGCTTCACGGTCGCGATCGGCAAGCCAGGTGTATGACGAGCTCCAGCTATGCGGCTTCAGCCGGTAATAGGACGACACGCTCGCCGCCGTCATAGCGGTGATACCAGGCAGATGGCGCAGCACGCCTGCACAGAAGGCGCCGGCCTGGCTGGAAAGACCGCCCAGTCGCGCCGGATCGTAGGTCGCCGGCTTGCCGGCCTCGTCGACGAAGCTGAAATGGATGTGGACGCCGTTGCCGACGGCATCGGGAGCGGCTTTCGGTGTGAAGCTCGCGCGCCACCCGGCATTGCGCGCCACTTCGCGGGTGATCTCGCGGATGGCGACGGCGCGGTCGGCTGCGGCAAGCGCATTGGTTGGCTCGTGCGTCACCTCGAACTGCTCGTTGCCGAACTCGGCGATGACCACTTCGGGCGCGACGCCGGCTTCTTCCAGCGCCGCCATCAGATCTGGCGCGAACGGATCGGTCCGCCGCAAGGCCTGGAATGACAGCGAATGCCCAGGCACAAAGTCGCCCTCGATATGGAATTCATGTTCGAAGGCGGCGATGACTGAAAGCCCGGTTGCCGCTTTCAGCTCCGCCAGCGCGTCGCTGAGCATGGTCCGCGTGCAGCCGATCCACGGGCTGCCGTCGAGTTCGACAATGTTGCCGGCGACCATGTCGAACGGCGTCACCGATCCGGTCAGCACTGTCTGAAAACGGGCGTTGAGATCAGGAATGAGCCGCACATCGCCGGACGAGCCCCAGGGGTTGGGATCGACGATGGAATTGAACGGCGTCAGCGACAGATTGGCCTGCAGCCAGCCGACGCCGGTGGCAGCGATCTTCTGCAGCTTGCTTTCGACCACCGAGCGGCCGCGTGTGATGGCGGAGAGATCGGTGGTAACGATGGCAACGAGCGGTTCGACGGTCGATGTCATGCAGCTTTTCCCAAGGCTTCGAAGCGCGCCGCAATGGTGGCGGTATCAGTGACCCAGCAATAGCCGCCAAACGCCTTGAGGGCACCGTCATGGCGCTCCTGCGTGGCGGCGGCGCAGGCATCCGACACGCAGGTGACTAGGTAGCCGCGATCGGCGGCGTCGCGCACCGCCATGTCGACGCACTGGTCTGTCATGATGCCGGCAACGACGAGGTAACGCACGCCGAGGTTCTTCAAGACATAATCGATGTTGGTCGAGTTGAAGACGCCCGACGACGTCTTCGGCAGCATGATCTCGTCGCCGGCTGGCGCCAGCGACGGCACCGGCAGGCCTTCCGGCCGGCTGGGCGCGATATGGATTGGCGTCAGCTTGTGGTCGAGCGAGCAGTCGCGGCCGTCTTCCGTCAGGCTCTGGATGATGGTGTGGATCACCTCGACGCCATTGGCTCGGGCAGCCGCCAGCAGGCGCTCCTGGTTGGGGATCGTCTGCGATGCCGTCTGCCGGTAGAAATAGTGGTCCGGGCCGCGCTCCGGATGCGCCGGATCGGCGCCGGGCTCCAGCCAGACACGTTGCATGTCGACCAGAAGCAGCGCGGTTTCGCCGGCCCGGAACGGCTCGTTTCGTTTTGGCAATGCCTGCGTCATGCTTTCTGGTCCTGCTTCACTGATTTGGATTTGGCTGAGTTAGGTTGGGCTGATTTGGGCCCGGGCATCCTGCGCATCCCGGTTTCTTCGGGGCCGGCACTGTCGAGGGTCACGGCATTCGCATGCCGCACTTCCTCCAACTTTTCGATGCGTTCGCGGGCGCCATCGCTCAGCGTGGAGACGATGTGGGCGACCAGCGCCTCCATCTGCGCAATCGCCGGCGCCAGCGTGTCATAGGGGGAGGCGACTTCCAGCGGGCTGACGATGGTGACCTCGGCGAGATCGGCGATCGGCGACAGCCATTGATCGGTGAACAGCACAATGCGCACGTCGCGCGCCGCCGCCTGCCTGGTGTAGTCGATGACGTCGAACTGGTAGCGGCGATAATCGAAAACTACCAGCACGTCGCGGCGGCCAAGATCGGCCAGCGTATCGAAGGCCTGTGCCGACAAAGTGCCGAGGTCGCGCACACCCGGCCTGAATTGCAGCATGTAGCCGGCGAACATGCCGGCGATGTGGCGGCTGAAACGACCGCCGAGCATGACCACCTCGCCCTTGGCTTCCATCAGCAACCGGGCGGCGCGCTCATAGCTCTGCAGCGGCGTCAGGCTGACCGATTTCTCAAGCGCGGCACCGACGGAGCTGAGATAGGCGAGGATGGCGCTGTCTTCCGCGCCTGTCGGCCGCTTGGCCTCCATCATCAGCAGCGGCGAATGCAGCCTGGCCTCGACTTCGGCCAGAAGCTTGGCCTGGAAGTCCGGAAAGCCATCATAGCCGAGCTTCACCACCAGCCTGACCACGGTCGGGTCGCTGACGCCGGCGCGCCGGGCGAGTGACGAAGCGGTGCCGAGGCCGGAGGTCGGATAGTCGGTCAGAAGCAGCCGGACGATCTTTTCCTCCGACGGCGTCAGCGCAAGATCCCCGCGCATCAGAACATCGCGTATCGCCATTGGCCTCCCCAAAATCCTCGTTGGGCTTACCCTGCCTCGTTGTGTCGAGTTTATTACAGAGATTTTAATTCCGGTCAACAATGAAGAGATGTTGACATAACCGGACGACTGGTCTTAGCTTTGTCGGAAAGCAGCCAACAGACTGTGGGGAACAGCCATGCGGACTGGAAGCGACGTCATTGTCGTCGGTGCGGGGATCGTTGGATCGAGCGCTGCCTATCATCTGGCCGCGTCCGGCGTGACGGTGACGCTTGTCGAGCAGACGCATCCCGCCGGCGGGCCGTCCGGCAAGTCCTCGGCCCTGCTGCACGCCTTCTATCTCTCGCCGGAACTGTCGCAGCTTGCCATCCGTGGCCGCGAGATCCTCGTGTCCTTGCCGGAGATATCAGGCGAGGGCTCCTTCGTCACCGAAATCGGCATGATGTGGGTCTGCGGCAACGACAATGAAGCGAGTTGGAAGGCCGCTGCCGAACGCATTCGCGGCGAGGGCGCATTAATCGAGACGCTGTCACCGCGAGCCTTCGCCGATGCCGCGCCTGGCTTTGCGCTGGACAATGTCGCGCTGGCGCTGTGGGAGCCCGAATACGGCTATGCTGACGCCTTCGGCGCAACCAATGCAATTGCCCGCGCCGCCAAGGCACGCGGTGCCAGGATCATGCAGAACACCCTCGTCGAACGGCTTGTGAAAGAGGGCGATCGCATCAGCGGCGTCGCGCTTGCCGATGGCACGGTGCTGAAGGCCGATGCCGTGGTCCTCGCTGCAGGGCCATGGACACGCCGTCTGCTGGCGACGGTCGGCCTCGATTTGCCGCTGCATGTCGAGCGCCACCCAATGGCCGTGCTCGACGCCGCCGGCAAGGCGCGCCAGGTCATGCCCTTCGCCTGGTGCGACGACATCTCCTGCAACTATGCGCGGCCCGACAATGACGGCGTCATTCTTGCCGGCACCTGGGCCGGCGGCGGCACTGGCGTACGCCATGAACAGGCGGGCCGTCCGCGTTTCGTCGACAATCCCGACGACTACATGGAAGGGGTCGAGGAATCAGAATCGGTAGAGATCCTCGAGACTTTCGCGACCCGCGTGCCGGCAATGGCCGATCTCGGTATCCGCCCCGGCTATGCCGGGCTTTACGACATGAGTCCCGACGACCTGCCGGTGATCGGCGCCATGCCTGGCGTCGACCGGCTGTTCGTTTCGGCCGGCTCCTCCGGCCATGGGTTCAAGACCGGGCCGGCGGTCGGCGAGGCGATGGCCAGGCTGGTGACCGAAGGCACCCAGCCGATCCTGGCGCCGTTTTCGCCCAGCCGCTTCAAGGCCGCCTGATGGCGTCGGTGGCGATGGGCGAGGGAAGGGCGCGGTCGTTCATGCCGGCCGCGTTCCGCAACGCCAGCGCCGATGCGCTTTGCATGGTGGCGGCGCTCCTGCTGGGAGCGCTCATTGTCTTCTTCTTCGGTGGCGCCGCCATGCAGCGCGTCGTCACCTACGCCGCGATCATGCTGACGGCGGTGCTCGGCCTGCAGATCTTCTCTGGCAACAGCGGCATCGTCTCCTTCGGCCACGCTGCCTTTGTCGGTCTCGGCGCCTATGCCACCGGCATCCTGACCATGCCGGCGGCGTTGCAGCGCACCGCGCTGCGCGACCTGCCGCAGTTCCTCGCTGGTTATGAACTCTCCTTCTTCGCGGCACTCGCCGTCGTCATTGTCCTTGCGATCGCCATCGGCCTTCTGACCGGCACGCCTCTGCTCCGGCTGTCCGGGTCGAGCGCGTCTATCGCCACGCTCGCCATGCTGATCATCGTCTATACGCTGCTGGTCGCCGGGCGCGAGATCACCCGCGGCAGCCAGCCCTTCTACGGCGTGCCGCGCGAGGTCGGTCTGTGGACCGCTATCGGCGTCGCTTCGGTGGCGCTGGTGGCGGCAAGGCTCTTCCGGGAAACCGCCTTTGGCCTTGCCACCCGCGCCGCGGCCAATGACGAGCGAGGTGCGGCCGCCGTCGGCGTCGATCAGCGCACCTCGCGGCTGGCCGCCTGGGTGGTGGGCGCGGTCGCCGCCATGGCCGCCGGCGCCATGATGGCGCAGTTCCTCGGCGCTTTTTCGCCGCGCGACTTCTATTTCGACCTCAGCTTCACCATGCTGGCCATGCTTATCGTCGGCGGCATGAGCTCCTCGCTCGGCGCCTTTGCCGGCGTCGTCGTCACCATCGTGGTGATCGAGGTGGTGCGTCGTTTCGAGGGCGGCGGCGAGGCGTTCGGCCTGCATCTGCCGGTGCTGTTCGGACTGACCCAGGGCGTGCTTGCCATTGCCATGATCCTGGTCATCTGGCGACGGCCGACGGGCCTGTTCGGCGAGCGCGAGCTGAACCTTTTGCGCCGGCCTGGTCGCCAGACCGCGACTGTCCCGGCTGCGCCGCTGCTGCATGCGGAGCAGGACCGGCTCGCCGCCGATCATCTGTCGCGGCGCTATGCCGGCGTCGTCGCCGTCGACGACGTCACGCTCGCCTTCGGCACCGACAGCATCACCGGCATCATCGGTCCGAACGGCGCCGGCAAGACGACCCTGCTCAACATGCTGGCCGGCGATGTCGAGCCGAGCGCCGGCAGCGTGTCGATCGGCGGCTCGGTGAGGCAGGCCACGGCCTTCCGCTTCGCCCGCTCCGGCGTTGCCCGCACTTTTCAGAACATCCGCGTCTTCCCGCAAATGACTGTGCTGGAAAATGTCGTGGTCGCAGCCCGCCAGGTCGAGCCCGACCTTGCCGGTGCCGAGGCGGCGGCAATGCGCGAGCTTTCCCGCATGGGGCTGGAGAAATTTGCCGATCAACCCGCCGCCAGGCTCGCCTACGGCCAGCGCCGCCGGCTGGAGGTGGCGCGGGCGCTGGCGCTGAAACCGCGCTTCCTCCTGCTCGACGAGCCCGCCGCCGGCATGAACGCGGTCGAGACCGCCGAACTGGTTTCCATCCTCTCGGCCGTCCGCACCGAGCGGCGCATCGGCCTCGTCCTGATCGAGCACGACATGCGGCTGGTGATGAACCTGTGCGAACGCATCGTCGTCATCGACCATGGCCGTGTCATCGCCGACGGCACGCCGGCCGAAGTGCAGAAGAACCCCGCCGTTATCGCCGCCTATCTCGGCAGCCGCACCGCCCGCGCCAAGACGGGACAAGAAACGCCTGCCAACGAAACGCCTGCAAGTGAAACCGCATAGCCAACGATAACAAATCCGGGAGAACCGACATGCCAAAGCTCTATCGCCTTCACCGCGCCGCCCTCTATGCGGCGGTGTTCGCCACGACCGTCGCCATCGTTTCCACGGCTTCCGCCGAGGAGATCATTATTGGTGCCGCGACCGCGCAGACCGGCGGCCTTGCTCCCTACGACCAGCCGGCACTTGCCGGCCTGCGCATGGCGCTGGACGAGCTCAACGCCAAGGGCGGTCTCGGCGGCAAATACACCGCCAAGCTGATCATCAAGGACACGCGATCCGACACGGCGCAGACCGCCACCGTCGCCCAGGAGCTGATCGACGCCGGCGCCAAGATCATGATCACGCCTTGCGACGCCGATCCCTCGATCTCGGCTGGCCAGCTCACCCAGCCGCTCGGTATTCCGACATTGACGCTGTGCGGCTCCGCCCCGGTGCTCACCGCCGCGGTCGGCGATGTCATGTTCGGCACTTATCCCGCCGACAATGTGCAGGCGACCGCAGTCGCCGACTTCGCCGTCGCCGAAGGCAAGAAGAAGGTCTATCTCTTGACCTCGCCGGATTCCACCTACACCGCCAACCTGCCCGAATATTTCGGCAAGGTGTTTGAAAAGAAGGGCGGCGCTGTCGTCGGTCGCGGTACTTTCACCATGGGCCAGCCGGACTTTTCCGCCGAGATCACCAACATCAAGGGCCTCGCCGACCAGCCGGACCTGATCATGACGGCCGCTTACGAGCCTGATTTTCCGGCCTTCATCCAGCAATTGCGTGGTGCCGGCGTCACCATTCCGGTCTATGGCGCCGACGCCATCGGCACGCCGACCATCAAAGGGCTCGGCAAGCTGGTCGACGGCGTTGTCTACACCGCGGCCGGCTATGCCGAGCCGGGCAGCAAGCTGGAGGCTTTCAACGCCGCCTTCACCAAATATGCCGGCCACGAGCCGGAATCGACCTATGAGGTGAACGGCTACGAGATCGGGCTGATCCTCGACCAGGCGGTCAAGACGGCCGGTTCGGATGATCCGAAGGCGATCCGCGACGCCATCGCCGGCCTCAAGGATTTCGAAGGCATCACCGGCAAGATCACCTATGCCGGCACCGACCGCATGCCGCTGAGGCCCGTGGCGCTGATGCGCTATGAAGGCGGCGAAGGAAAGCATATCAAGACCATGATCCCCGACGCCGCCGACGTTCCGGCGCCCTGACATCATGCTGAGCGTCGAAGCCCTGAAAATACGCTACGGCGAAGTCGAGGCGGTGCGCCGCGTCGACCTCGCCGTCGACAGCGGCGAGATTATCGCGCTCGTCGGCGCCAACGGCGCCGGCAAGAGCTCGACGCTTGGCGCCATCGCCGGGCTGGTGCCTGTCGTATCGGGGAAAGTGGTCTTCGACGGCGTCGACATCACCGGGCTGGCGCCGGAGGCGATCGCCCGCAAGGGTGTGTCGCTGGTGCCGGAGGGCCGGCGCATCTTCGCTGGCCTGACCGTGGCCGATAATCTGCGTCTCGGCGGCGCGATGCACCTGCCGGCGGGGGAGGCAAGGGCGCGCGAAGAGGAGATGCTGGAGCTGTTTCCGATTCTGCGGCGCTATCACCGCGTCAAGGGCGGCAATCTCTCTGGCGGCGAGCAGCAGATGCTGGCGATCGCCCGCGCCCTGATGGGCAAGCCACGCATCGTGCTGCTCGACGAGCCGTCGCTCGGCCTTGCCCCGCAGCTGATCGACACGGTCTTCGACTTGATCGCCGAATTGCGCCGTAACGGCCTGACCATCCTTCTGGTCGAGCAGAATGTGGCGCTTGCGCTGGAGATAGCCGACCGGGCCATCGTGCTTGCCAATGGCGAGGTGGTGCTGTCCGGCACCGCCAAGGAACTCGCCAGTTCGGACCTCGTCCGCCAAGCCTATCTCGGAGCCTGAACCATGATCGCGCAGCAGATCATCAATGCGGTGAGCCTCGGCGGCGTCTATGCGCTGCTGGCGCTGGGGCTGGCGATCGTCTTCTCCATCGTCGGCCTTATCAATTTCGCCCATGGCGAGTTGATGACATTGTCGGGCTATGCGCTGCTTGCCGCGCTGGTTTTCGGCCTGCCGTTTCCGGCGGCGGTGCTCGTCGCCGTGTCCTGCGGCGCCCTGGCAGCGGTCGTCATGGAGCGCGTCGCCTTTCGGCCGATGCGCGGCGCCAGCGTCACCAGCCTGCTTCTGACCAGCTTCGCCGTTTCGAGCCTGCTGAAGGTCGTTTTCCAGAACGGCATCTCGGCCCGGCCGCAGGCTGTTGCCATGCCCGGCTGGATGACCGGCGCCTTCTCGTTCGGCGACTTCACCATCGGTGTGGGCCCGAGCATCTCCATCGTCGTCTCAACACTGGCGTTGATTGCGCTGGAACTCTTCCTGCGCCGCAGCGTGACCGGTACGGCGATGCGCGCCGCGGCTGAGGATTTCAATGTCGTGCGGCTGATGGGCATCCCGGCCAGCCGCATCATCGCCACCGCCTTCTTGCTTTCCGGCTTGCTAGCCGGACTGGCGGCGATGCTGTGGGTGGCGCAGCGCGCCTCCGTCGATCCGCTGATGGGTTTCACCCCAGTGCTGAAGGCTTTCATCGCCGCTGTCGTCGGCGGGCTGGGCAGCCTGCCGGGTGCTGTCGCCGGCGGCTTCCTGCTCGGCATTATCGAGGTGCTGCTGCAGGCGACGCTGCCTGGGGTGGTCGCACCTTATCGCGATGCCATCGTGCTGTCGGGCGTTATCGCCGTGCTGCTGATACGGCCGCAAGGCCTGATCCCGGCGGTTCGCGTGCAGAGAAGCTAGAGCATGATCGCGAAAAGTGGGAACCGGTTTCCGGATAAGATCATGCTCAAACAAGAAAAGGAACCCCCATGTATAGCAAGCCCGAGTTCGCACCGCTGTCGCTGGACGAGGTGTTCGGCCTGATCGAGGCGGCTGCCTTCGCCACGCTGGTGACGAATGGACCACAAGGGCTGGTCGCCTCGCATCTGCCTTTCGTGCTCGACCGCGAGCGGGGAGCGAACGGCACCCTGGTGTCGCATCTCGCCAGGCAGAACCCGCACAGCGCGTTGATCGCCGAGGGCAGGGAGACGATCGCAATCTTCCACGGGCCGCATGGCTATATCTCGCCCTCCTGGTATCCGCGCAACCCGGTGCGCGACAGCGCGCCGACTTGGAATTTCGCCGTCGTCCATTGCCACGGCCGGCCGTTTCAGCTCGACGATCACGCCACCGCCCAGCACCTGCTGCAGCTCGTCGACGTGCTGGAAAAGGACCGCGACGACCGCTGGCGCGTGCGCGAGCTCGGGCCGGGCGGCATGGAGCGGCGCATGCCGCATATCCTTGGCTTCGACCTGCCGATCGAACGGCTCGAGGCCAAGTTCAAGATGGGGCAGGACGAGCGGCTGTACGACACAAATGCGGCGATTGGCATGCTGGAGCAGAGCGATCCGGCGCTGGCGACGATGATGAAGGCGCACAACGCGCATCGCAGGGACTGACCGTCGCAGGAATGCGGGCAAGGACAAAAATGATCCCCAATCTCAACATCGTTCCCTTCGTCAGCGTCGACCACATGATGAAACTGGTGCTGGCGATCGGTGTCGAGCGTTTCCTCACCGAGCTCGCCTTCTACATCGAGGATGACTTCCGCCGCTGGGAAGCCTTCGACAAGACGCCGCGCGTCGCTTCGCACAGCGCCGAGGGCGTCATCGAGCTGATGCCGACCAGCGACGGCGAGGTCTATGGCTTCAAATATGTCAACGGCCACCCGAAGAACATGCGTGAAGGCCGCCAGACGGTGACTGCCTTCGGCATGCTCGCCGACGTCCACAATGGCTATCCGGTGCTGCTCTCGGAAATGACCCTCCTGACTGCGCTGCGCACGGCAGCGATGTCGGCGCTGGCGGCCAAGCACTTGGCACCGGTCGGCGCCGACTGTATGGCGCTGATCGGCAACGGTGCCCAGGCCGAATTCCAGGCGCTGGCCTTCAAGGCCTTGCTGGGTGTGCGCAAGTTGCGGTTCTTCGACGTCGACCGGTCGGCGACGGAAAAATGCATCCGCAATCTCACTGGCCTTGGCTTCGACTTGGTTGCCTGCCGCTCCACCGAAGAAGCCGTCGAGGGGGCTGAGATCATCACCACCGTCACCGCCGACAAACAGTATGCCACCATCCTCACCGACAACATGGTCGGCTCAGGCGTGCACATCAATGCGGTTGGGGGCGATTGTCCGGGGAAGACCGAACTGCATCGCGACATCCTGCTGCGCTCCGACATTTTCGTCGAATACCCGCCGCAGACCCGCATCGAGGGCGAGATCCAGCAGCTTGCACCGGATCATCCGGTGACCGAGCTGTGGCAGGTCATCACCGGCGCTGCACAAGGAAGGCGCGACCCGGCCCAGATCACGCTGTTCGATTCGGTCGGCTTCGCCATCGAGGATTTTTCGGCGCTGCGCTATATCAGAGATCAGCTGCGATCGAGCGGCCTCTACCAGGAACTCGACATGCTGGCCGATCCGGACGAGCCACGCGACCTGTTCGGCATGCTGCTGAGAGCGGCGGCGGTAGCGAAGACAGCGCAGGCGGCGTTGTAGCGCCGGTGGGCAGCATTTCCGACGGCAGGGGTGACAGCAGCAGATAAATACCGTATATTGACATAAAGATGTCTTTATGTGACTTAGGCGCGACTGTCGCTTCGAGGATGGAAAATGTCGCAAAACTCTTCATCGCTGGAGGACCTATTCGGCCCCGTCGCCGCTAAGCCCGACGGCTCGGAAGTGCTTGCGGCGCTGACGGCGGCGGCGCACGAACGTATCCTCATCCTCGACGGCGCCATGGGCACGCAGATCCAGGGCCTGGGTTTTGACGAGAACCATTTCCGTGGCGACAAATTCGCGGATTGCGCCTGCCATCAGCAGGGCAACAACGACCTTTTGATCCTGACGCAGCCCAAGGCGATCGAGGAGATTCACTACCAATACGCCATCGCCGGGGCGAACATCCTTGAAACCAACACCTTCTCCTCGACCGCCATCGCCCAGGCGGATTACGGCATGGAGGACGCGGTCTATGCGCTGAACCGCGACGGTGCGCGGCTGGTGCGCAGGGCAGCCGTGAGGGCTGAGCAGGAGGACGGCAAGCGTCGTTTCGTTGCCGGTGCGCTGGGGCCGACCAACCGCACCTCCTCGATGTCGCCGGATGTCAACAATCCCGGCTACCGCGCCGTGACGTTCGACGAACTGCGCCTCGCCTATGGCGAGCAGCTGCGCGGTCTCATCGATGGCGGCGCCGACATCATCCTGATCGAGACCATTTTCGACACGCTGAACGCCAAGGCGGCGATCTTCGCGGCAGAAGAGATCTTCCTCGAGAAGGACGTGCGTCTGCCGGTTATGATCTCAGGCACGATCACCGACCTGTCCGGCCGCACGCTGTCCGGCCAGACGCCGACGGCTTTCTGGCATTCGGTCCGCCACGCCAACCCGTTCACGATAGGCCTCAATTGCGCGCTTGGCGCCAATGCCATGCGCGCGCATCTGGACGAAATATCAGGCGTCGCCGACACCTTTGTTTGCGCCTATCCGAATGCTGGCCTGCCCAATGAATTCGGCCAATATGACGAAAGCCCGGAGTTCATGGCCGCGCAGATCGAGGAGTTCGCGCGCGACGGCCTGGTCAATATCGTTGGCGGCTGCTGCGGCTCGACGCCGGACCACATCCGCGCCATCGCGGCGGCGGTGAAGAAATATCCGCCGCGCGCTGTTCCCGCCATCGAACCGAAGATGCGCCTTTGCGGGCTCGAGCCATTCACGCTGACCGACGAGATTCCGTTCGTCAATGTCGGCGAGCGAACCAATGTCACGGGCTCGGCCAAGTTCAGGAAGCTGATCACGGCGGGCGACTATGCCGCCGCGCTCGACGTCGCCCGCGACCAGGTCGCCAACGGCGCGCAGATCATCGACATCAACATGGACGAAGGCCTGATCGATTCGAAGAAGGCGATGGTCGAATATCTCAATCTGATCGCCGCCGAGCCGGACATCGCCCGCGTTCCCGTGATGATCGACAGCTCCAAATGGGAGATCATCGAAGCCGGCCTGAAATGCGTGCAAGGCAAGCCGCTGGTGAACTCCATCTCGATGAAGGAAGGCGAGGAGGCTTTTCTGCACCATGCGAAGCTCGTCCGCGCGTATGGCGCGGCGGTGGTCGTCATGGCCTTCGACGAGGACGGCCAAGCCGACACCAAGGCGCGTAAGGTCGAAATCTGCACCCGCGCCTATATGCTGCTGACCGAGCAGGCCGGATTCCCGCCCGAGGACATCGTTTTCGACCCGAACATCTTTGCCATCGCCACCGGCATCGACGAGCACAACAATTACGGCGTCGACTTCATCGAAGCCGCCAGGCAGATCACCGCGACGCTTCCCCATGTCCACATATCGGGTGGCGTGTCGAACCTCTCCTTCTCGTTTCGCGGCAACGAGCCGGTGCGCGAAGCCATGCACGCCGTGTTCCTCTATCATGCCATCCAGGCGGGCATGGACATGGGCATCGTCAACGCCGGGCAGCTTGCCGTTTACGAGTCCATCGATCCGGAACTTCGCGAAGCCTGCGAGGATGTCGTCAACAACCGTCAGCCGAAGGGCGGCGGCACGGCGACCGAACGCATGCTGGAACTTGCCGAACGCTTCAAGGGCACGGCCGGCAAGGAGGCGCAGGAACGCGATCTCGCCTGGCGTGATTGGCCGGTCGAGCAGCGCATTTCGCACGCACTGGTCAACGGCATCACCGAATTCATCGATCAGGACACGGACGAAGCACGGCTTGCCGCCGAGCGGCCGCTGCATGTCATCGAAGGTCCTTTGATGGCAGGAATGAATGTCGTCGGCGATCTGTTCGGCGCCGGCAAGATGTTCCTGCCGCAAGTGGTGAAATCCGCCCGCGTCATGAAGCAGGCCGTTGCCGGCTTGCTTCCGCACATGGAGGCGGAGAAGCTGGCGAACGCCGCCAATGGCATCGACACCGGCGAGCGCCAGACAGCCGGAAAGATCCTGATGGCGACGGTGAAGGGCGATGTCCACGACATCGGCAAGAACATCGTCGGCGTGGTCCTCGCCTGCAACAATTACGAGATCATCGACCTCGGCGTCATGGTGCCGCCGGCGAAGATCCTGCAGACGGCGCGCGAGCAGCAGGTCGACATCATCGGCCTGTCCGGCCTGATCACGCCTTCGCTCGACGAGATGGCGCATATGGCTGCCGAGATGGAGCGCGAAGGTTTTGACATTCCGCTGTTGATCGGCGGCGCGACGACCAGCCGCGTGCATACGGCGGTAAAAATCCATCCGCGCTATGCCAGGGGCCAGACGGTCTACGTCACCGATGCCAGCCGCGCGGTCGGCGTAGTGTCGGCGCTGCTGTCGAACGAGACCAAAGGCGGCTATGTCGACAATGTTCGTGCCGAGTACAAGAAGGTTGCCGATGCGCACGCGCGCAGCGAATCCGACAAGCAGCGCCTGCCGCTGGCCAAGGCGCGGGCCAACGCCCACAGGATCGACTGGTCGGCCTACGAGCCGCCGAAGCCTTCCTTCCTCGGCCTGAAAATCTTCGAAGGCTGGGATCTGGCCGAGCTCGCGCGCTATATCGACTGGACGCCGTTCTTCCAGACCTGGGAGTTGAAGGGCCGTTACCCCAAGATACTCGAGGATGAAGCGCAAGGTGCTGCCGCCCGCCAGCTCTTCGAGGACGCCCAGGCGATGCTGGCGAAGATCATCGCCGAAAAATGGTTCGCGCCGAAGGGTGTCATCGGCTTCTGGCCGGCCAACGCCGTCGGCGACGATATCAAGCTGTTCACTAGCGATAAGCGATCGCAGGAGCTGGCGACCTTCTTCACGCTGCGCCAGCAGCTGACCAAGCGCGACGGCAAGGCGAACGTCGCCCTCTCGGATTTCGTCGCGCCTTTGGACAGCGGCAAGGCCGACTATCTCGGCGGCTTCATCGTCACCGCCGGCATCGAGGAAGCGGCGATTGCCGAGCGCTTCGAGCGGGCGAACGACGACTACTCGTCGATCATGGTCAAGGCGCTGGCCGACCGTTTCGCCGAAGCCTTCGCCGAGCGCCTGCATGAACGCGTGCGCAAGGAGTTCTGGGCCTATGCACCGGACGAGGATCTGGCGCCGGACGAGCTGATCGGCGAACCCTATCGCGGCATTCGCCCGGCGCCCGGCTATCCGGCGCAGCCCGACCACACCGAGAAAGCAACGCTGTTCTGCCTGCTCGACGGCGAGCGCAACGCCGGCGTCAGCTTGACCGAAAGCTTTGCGATGTGGCCGGGTTCCTCCGTGACCGGCATCTACCTGTCGCATCCCGAAAGCTATTATTTCGGCGTGGCCAAGGTCGAACGCGACCAGGTCGAGGATTACGCGCGCCGCAAGGCCATGCCGCCCGTCGAGGTCGAGCGCTGGCTCGGCCCTATACTCAACTATGTGCCGGCGCAGGGACTTGACGCAGCTGCGTGAAATCGCGTCGCGAGGCTGATAGGGCGAGGAGCCGGCGCCTCCATGACAGTAGCCTTGTCCTGATTGCGCGCTCGTTCTGCCCAGACGAATGATTGGCAGGTCCGCCTTGGCCAGGGCGGTGGTGAGCCTGGCCTGCAGCGTTGGTGCACCGGCCCGCCTCGGATTGACGCGCGCCACTTTAGCTGCAAAGTATATTAACGTTCTGTTTACCAAATTTTAGTCTCGGCAGGGGGGGCAATTTGGAACCGTTTCTGGGTGCGAACCGCCTTAATTGGGATGATCGGGCCGAACTGCATTCGACCGACACAACAGGCAGCTACCACATAGAAAATGTGCTGGCAGGCGGATCCAATCTCTATGAGTTGGAAACGCGCGAGGTCGGTGACATTGTCGGCAAGGACATCGTCCATCTGCAATGCCATATAGGGCTTGACACAATCAGCTTGAAGAATCTGGGTGCGGGCAGCGTGACCGGCCTCGACTTCTCACCGATGGCGATCGCAGCGGCGCGGGATTTCGCTGCGAAGGCAGGCACTGATGTGCGCTTCGTGGAGGCGCCACTGTTCGAGGCAGTCGAGGCGCTCGGCCGAACCTTTGACATCGCTTACGTTACCTGGGGTTCGGTAAACTGGCTGGACGACGTGTTCCGCTGGGCGCGGGTGGTTGCCGATCTCCTGCGGCCCGGCGGCCGGCTCTATCTGGCCGAGGGCCATCCATTGATGTTCCAGTGTGACCGCAAGGCTGCGGCGCTGGAGTTCAAGCACGACTGGCGAACGCCAATAGCTCGGCCACTCGCATGGAACGAGGAACTCACCTATACCGGTGACGACCGCATCTTGAAACATCCGCGCTACTATGAGTGGATTCATCCGGTCAGTGACGTGGTGAACGCGCTGATTTCAGCTGGGCTGACACTGGATTTTCTCAATGAGCATGACACGGTTTCGTGGCAGCACTTTTCATTTGCCGTGAGGGCAGGCAAGGATATGTACGGCTTGCCAGAGAACTCTCCCAAGATTCCAATGGCCTATTCCATTGGCGCGACGAAGCGTAGCGTCGGGAAGATACCATACCTGGTTACCCCCAAGGCGATTGAGGGCCACTAATCCTGCTCTTATTCCAGTTTTGCATTGTCACCTCGTCGATCTGATGCCGGAAAGGTGAGCACGGTTATCCCCCGATCAGGGCAACCCATGCACCTTCAGCGACTGCAAGCAATTCTAAGGTGTCTAGCGAGCCGCAGGTCTGTTCCAACCACTCCGGCGGCACCAGGCGGTTCGAAAGTGCAAAAATTTTAGGACCCGTGAAGGTCAAAATTAAATATTGATAGCTAATATTCCTTGGTCGGGTTGCCCGAGAACCTGAATAGCAGCTGAGGAATCGCCTATTGGCTCTTTTCCGCGCTAGGTTCGGCGGTATTAAGAAGGCTGTTTTCTCGTCGGCAAATATCCCGGCGGCAATGGCGGTGATAGTTATTGCCGTTGGCGCAGCGTTCGCGGATCACCAGAACAAAGTCGTCTCGGATCAAGCCGCCCGTGCGGATGTCCTGGCCAAGGTCAATCTTATCCGCGCCAAGCTTGAAGGTAACATCAACGGAAACCTTCAACTGGTGCAGGGACTGGTCGCGACCGTCGTGACCGAGCCCTATATGGGACAGCAACGCTTCGCCTCGCTCGCGAGCAACCTGTTTGGCCGGGGCTCGCAATTGAAGAATATTGCCGGTGCGCCCGATCTGGTCATTTCCCTGATGTACCCGATGGAGGGCAATGAGAAGGCGATAGGCCTTGATTACCGCAAGGACGAGCGGCAGCGTGTGGCCGCGCTAAGGGCGCGAGACGAGCGCGAGCTAATTCTTGCCGGTCCCGTCGACTTGAGGCAGGGAGGGCAAGGCTTCGTCGGTCGGATCCCGGTTTTTGTACGCAGTGCAGGCAACACCGAAAGGTTCTGGGGCATCATTTCGGCCGTTGTCGACGTTCAGCGCCTTTATAAGGCGAGTGGTCTGCTTGACGATGATCTCGGGATTGACATAGCTCTGATCGGCAAGGACGCTCTCGGTCCGAGTGGAGATCAATTCTTCGGCAACGAGGGCATCGCCAAAAGCAATCCGGTGACAGCCGACGTTCTGCTCCCGTCCGGTTCGTGGCGGATCGCAGCCATTCCCAAAAACGGCTGGCCTTCGACGCCCGACAACGCGTGGTTCTTGCGCGCAATCATGGCGGTGGCCGGGGCGTTGGTTGTGATCCCATTCCTGGTTACGGGTCGGCTGATTGGCGAGAGACAGCGCAACTATGCGGAACTGAGTCGATTGTCGAGACGCCTGGAACTCGCTCTGGAAGCGTCGGCTATTGGCGTTTGGGAACACGATCTCGCGACCAACGAACTTACGTGGGACGACCGCGTAAACGAAATATACGGCAAACCGACTGGGGAGCACCGCGGCTACCTGGACTGGGCGGGAGCAATCCACCCGGATGATTTGGCTGGCGCCCACGCCGATTTCGACAGCGCGATGGCCGGCGGAGGGCCATATTTGTCGGAGTACCGGATCATTAGGCCGGATGGCGAGATTCGCCATGTCCGATCCAAGGCGATAATTTACCGGCACGCAAACGACACCCCAAAAATGATTGGCGCCGAATGGGATGTGACAGCCGATGTCCTGCTGAACAAGGACCTGGTTCGCGCAAAACAGCTTTCCGAGTCGAAAAATGCAGAACTCGAGTCGGCCAAGGCGCGCATAGAGCACATTGCGCTCCACGATTCGCTGACCGGTCTGCCCAACCGGCGTTACCTCGACCAAGTGCTGGAAGATTACGCTGCAAACGCCAGGCGCGCCGGCGGGTATGCGGCACTGCTTCACATAGATCTGGATCGGTTCAAGCACATCAACGATACGCTTGGCCACGCCGCTGGCGACGCAATGCTTGTTCACGCCTCGACTGTCCTCCGATCCAAGGTCGATGGTGAGGGATTCGTCGCTCGGATCGGAGGAGACGAATTCATCGTCCTGTGCGTGGTGCATGACGATATCAAGCAACTGGCGCTGCTCGCTGATCGCGTCATCAGCCAGATGCGAGAACCGGTCTACTATCAGGGCCATCGATGCCGTTTTGGTGTGAGCGTGGGAATTGCAGTCGATAACGGAAAAGATGTTGAAGCCAAACACCTGCTGGTTAACGCTGACATCGCGCTTTACCGAGCAAAGAGGCGTGGGCGCAATCGATACGAATTCTTCACCGAGGCGATGCAAAGCGAAATCGTCGACACAAAACGGATTGCCGACGAAATTCTCGGCGGTCTTGAGCGCAACGAGTTCATTCCCTTCTACCAGCCGCAATTTGACGCAAAAACGCTCGAAATCGTTGGGGTTGAGGCGCTGGCGCGATGGAGGCATCCGGAGAAGGGTATTTTGGCGCCCGATGTCTTCCTGAGGATTGCGGAAGAACTGAATGTCGTCTCGATCATCGATCGAATGATATTAGAGCAATCGCTTTTGGATTTGGAAGGGTGGTCTGCTGCCAATATTCACATTCCACGGGTATCAGTCAACGTTTCGGCACGCCGCCTTCAAGATGAGGAACTCATAAAGAGTCTGAGGGAACTAAATATCAAGAAGGGAACGGTTGCATTCGAGCTCGTTGAATCAATTTTCCTTGACGAGAATGATGATTTTGTTACCTGGAATGTTGAGCAGATAAAAGAGCTCGGCATTGACGTAGAAATAGACGATTTTGGTACGGGCTATGCCTCAATAGTCAGCTTGCTCAAGCTGCAGCCTCGCCGGCTGAAGATAGATCGCCAGCTGGTCATCCCAATTGTCAAATCTCCGCAACGAAGGCAGGTCGTCTCGTCGATCATTGAAATCGGCAAATCCCTGGGTATTGAGGTCGTAGCGGAGGGAGTCGAGACGATGGAGCACGCACAGACACTCAAGAGCTTGGGCTGCGACATACTGCAGGGTTATGCCTTCGGGCATGCGTTGGATTCCGACGGACTAAAGGCCTTTGTTCGATCTCGGCGTCTGCGCACGGCCAGCTAACTGTTGACATCCGCCTCAGGGCCTCCGGCAGGGAAGCGGCCGTCCTGCACGCACACGACGAGGCTTGTACGGCAGCGGGTATGACTGGCTTGGTGCGTGAATCTGTCTTTCGACCGGTTCAGTCTCGGCGATGGATTCGCATCTCGATGATGCTGCTCTCGACTAGCGACTGCACTCCCGCGCTTCCGATGCCTGACGAGCAATCGGCGAATGCCCAGATGCCTACGTGGAAGGTGTATTCGCCCGGGTCGATTCGTCCTCCCATGCCACTGGGGAATACGCTCGTGAAGCCAGTCCGACCCCTCGCATTCTCTGAGAGGCTGCTCCCGCGCCTGCGCCACCACGGAAAGGTGCCCGCCATCAAGACCTGGCCACCCCTCATAAAAGTCGTCTCCAGGCCACCCTCCGAGGTTGCGCTCGCACCAATGCCGCGTGCGCCAATGGCGAAGGAATGGCGCGATGAGCGCGGCGCGAACAACTCGACGGCGATCGGACGATCGGTCCGCACGATGCAGCCGACGCCGATGTGTGCGTGGACAAAACGGCTGGCGCCGCCCGCGACGCCGCCGCCGGCCCGCGCATCCACGCCGAGGCGTCCCCGTTGGTCGCCGCTCTGGTTGAACGGAGGGGCCCCTCCGTTGTGATGCCATCTCCAGGCGAAGTCGTAGGGAGGAAGCCGCTGCTCGACGCTGCTGTCAGTCGGCGACGCAGGGATCACGTGATCGCGTCCTCCGCCAGGCGGGCCCTGCAGGCGCAGGCTGTCCTTAGCCTTGAATGGCCGCATGCCGACCCCTTCGAGCGCCTCTGCAACTCCGGGGTCCGCTCGGATCAGCTTCGCAAGGCGCGCCGTGATCGCGTCATGCAGCTTGTCCTCCTCGGCCGCTCGCTCGCGCGCGGCGTCGGCCTCCGCACGCGTGCGCTCCGCCGCCGACGCGATCGACTGCTCGACTATCTCGCGCTGACCCGGCGCCAGGCTCGCACTGAAGTAGATTTCGATGCCGTCAGGCATGCCGACATCCCCCGTTCGAACGCTTGAGCTTAAGACCACGATTTTGGTGCCGGCGATGCGATCGTCAAGCATAAAATTAGCAATCTCTAATGAATGTCTGTGAGAGCGCCTCTCGCTTGTCCGCTGCAGATCGGGCCCAATCGGATTGCGCCCGCGCTCTCCGCCAGAGGCGCGGGCATTTTTTCGTTCGTTCGGCCGATGCGCCTGCCTATGGCGAAGATAGCATCGAGAGCCCGTTTGCTGTTCCCTGCGGCGGCTTTCAAGAAATTGCTGCTGCGCGCAGCGCTGCACCTGGAGATGAGTCAGCGATAGGCGCCGAGGTTGAAGAGATCCATTCTCTTCTAAGTCATGCCAGCCGGCGAGCCTGTGCCGATTGTGATCGATTTGCGCTGGCACGAGCGTGGGGGAACGCAACCGTTGCGATTGGCAAGGCAGCGGTGGTATATTTGAAGGTTCTAATTTGAGGTATGCTAATATTTCGGCGGGGAGACGGGGCCTCTGGCATGATCGACTCAGACGTGTTCGACTTTGTCGAACGCTGCAGGAAGCACACAGCTACCGGGCCGCTGCTGAGCGACCTGCTCGAAACCGTGAGGAATCTCGGCTTCGAGCACCTCATCCTTAGCGGTGTGCCGCTCGGTGGGCAGAAGCTTGCACCGATGGTTGAACTGAATGGCTGGCCGGCTGGCTGGTTCGAACGCTATGTCGAAGCCGAGCATGCCGCGGTTGATGGTGTTTGCATCTACTCGGCAAAGACCTTGAAGCCGTTCCTTTGGTCCGAAGTCCCGGCAAAGTGGTCAGACACGGAAGGCTCGCGACGCGTCGCCGGCGAGGCGACGGAGTTTGGCATCTGCAGCGGCTTCGCCGTGCCGATGCTCAGCGTTCACCACTGGCAATCCGTGCTGTCGTTTGCCTCGTCCGCGAAGTGCTGCACGCTCTCGCCGCGCCATCAAGTGCAGCTGGTTACCATGGCGGTCTATGCCGGCATGTCGATCCAGGCCTTGTCCAATGACGTTGATGGCGAGGAGGGCCTGCTGACCGACCGGGAAAAAGAGGTGCTCTTGTGGGCTGCGGCCGGTAAGACATCGTCGGAGACATCCCAAATCCTCGGCCTGACCGAGCGCACGGTCAAATGGCACTCCACCCGAGCCAGGGAGGCTTTTGGCGTCGCCACGACCACGCAGGCGGTCGTCGAAGCAATGCGCCGGCGCCTGATCCACCCCTGAACGCGTCAACTGTCCCATCGGACAGGTGACGTATATTAGCGAGGCTGCAAATATCCCCGTGAGAACGATCGGGGGATCGCGCCATAATAATGGCCCACGTAGTCAATGCGCATAACAAGCATCTCTATGAAAACGAGTTCGACGAGTTTCTGCGCCGGCGGCACGATTTCTTCGTGCACCAGAAACATTGGCGCCCTCCGAGCCCGGATGGTCGCGAGTTGGACCAATTCGATACCGACGCGGCGACTTACCTGCTCGGTATCGAAGACGGTCGCGTCGTGACCTCGGCTCGATTGATCCCAACGAGCGAGCCGCACATGGTCTCGGAGGTCTTTTCTCACATGTGCGAAAAATCGGGCGTCCCAAGACGTCCCGATTGGGCCGAATGGACGCGCACATTCGTCGTTCCCGACAAACGTTCGACCGGGTTGCGCGGCACGCTGACGCAGCTGTGCTGCGCGGTGATGGAATACGCACTCGACGAAGGCCTCAGCGCAGTGGGCGGTGTCCAGGAAACCTACTTCATGCCCCACCACGGCGGGGCGGCCGAACCTGCCCGTACAAGCACCTCCGCGAGCACCGGCGTCGGAACGATCAGCCTTTCCTTTTTCTTCGCGAGATCCGCTATGAGTTTGTTGACACGCTCCGCACATCGTTCGACCGGCTTGCCAGTTGCGGGGTCCATCGGGGCGGAGGTTTTCTCGTTGAGAATATAGAGCAGCAGCGACGTATCGATCGCAGTGGTCAATGCGGTTTGCCCCTTTCTTCTCCGCCCCGCTCATCGAGCAGAGTGTCGATCGGCGCAGCAACTGCGTTCCATTCATTGCCCTTCACGGCGCGCAGTCGGGAAACGACCTCCGGAAGGCTCACATCCTCCAGCAGTTCGAAGTCGCGGATGCGGAATTGCCGCAACTCCCATAGCCCATTTGGAAAGCGCACCCAGCGACCTTCACCAAGTAAACGCACAGTCGGTCCTAACAAATGATGGCCGAGACGACGGCCGACCTCCGGTGTCGTAACGCAGCTTGTGTAAATCCGTTCGCCATCTCGCAGATGCACGTGGATAGTATCGTCCTGGCCCCCGACGCGGATCACCTCGCCGTCGAGAGCGCCTGCTTGCGTGAAGGGACCGAAGAACTGCCGCTCCTGGCGGTTGCGGCCAGGAAAAGCGATAATTTTCGCGCCGTCGAGAACGAGTTCACCGACGGCGTTATCTGCCGCCAGCATATCGTCCAGGCGCTTCATCGCGCGGGTTGCATCATCGGGACCGTCGCCGCGCTTGACCGCGTTGACACGCGTCGCGACGCGCGTTGCGGACTGGTCTTCGATCACGGCCACCAGTCCCACGGATTGGTCGACTATCCCGTCGAAATGCACGTCCTTGATCTCGCCAAGGAGCTTCGCATATTCGACCACGTACTCGCCCAGCCGGACCATTGGGATGGTCTCGGGTGTGAAAGATTCAATGATACGAAAGGTGTAGCGGGTCATCTGCTGCTCCAAGCGGAAGCCATATCATAGTCTGTGAATATTGACAGAGGGTAGACGGGAACGCGGCCGGCTGATGCGTGATGAGGTGCCTAAGCAAGCCCGTTGCGATTGCGCAGTGGAGGCCGGCAGTGGTCCATCGTTGCTGCAAGGCTTTCCAAGTGTGGCTGGGGAACCTGGATTCGAACCAGGACTAACGGAGTCAGAGTCCGTGGGTCTACCGTTAACCTATTCCCCAGCAGGCGCGGTTGAAGAAATCCGCGCGGGCAGGGCGGCGATGGCGCCGCGCGTGCCTTGTAGCCGCCGCCGGAAAATAGTCAAGCCTGCCCAGCCCTTCAATCAGCGCTATTGCTTCAGGTTTTGACTTGCCCTCACTCTTGTGGGCGTTTGCGCTGCCCCTCACCCTTACCCTCTCCCAGGACGGGGAGAGGGGGTCGCCAGCGTTGCGGCTAGGTCCCTTCTCCCCGTTTTTCACGGGGAGAAGATGCCGGCAGGCAGATGAGGGGCGGCGCCGACATCGACGATTCGTCGCCTCCAAAACGGCGCATTGTCCGTCTGAAGCGATTACCCCTTCTCACCCGCCACCCCGGCCGAGTTGCCCGTGCTCAAAATACAGCACGACGCCGAGCGCTATCACCAGCGGGACGATCAGGTAGAACAGCCGGAACACCAGCAGCGCCGCCAGCACGCCGACCGGGTCCATGTGTGACAGGCCCGCGAGGAAGACGACCTCGAACACGCCGAGCCCGCCCGGCGCATGCGAGATCTGAGCGATCGAGAACGACACCAGGAAGACGCCGAGCACGACGAAATAGCCGGGGTTGCCGGCCGCCGGCAGGGCGAAGAAGATGATCGCCGCCGCGGCCAAAAGCTCGATCGGGCCGATCAGCAATTGCCGCGCGACGATCGGCAGCGCCGGATAATGGATCTGGAAGCTGCCGATCTTCAGCGGTCTGAGATGCAGCCAGCTGCCGAAGACATAGGCCGCCACCAGCAGCAGCATGGCGACGCCCGCGGCCATGGTCAGGCCATGATGCGGTGCGCCGGAGAACCGGTCGATGATTTCAGGCTCGAAGACCAGCACGAGGCCGGAGACGAGGATCGTCGACAGCACGAAGGTGATCCAGCAGATCGCCACCAGCACGCCGACATCCTTTCCGGTGAGGCCCCTGGTTCCGTAGGCGCGGTAGCGGATCACCGCGCCTGAAAATACCGAGCCGCCGATGTTGTGCGACAGCGCATAGGTGGTGAATGAGCAGAAGGTGACGAACAGCCACGACACTTTCTTGCCGATATGCAGGAGCGCGATGTGGTCGTAGCCGGCCAGCGATGCATAGGCGATGACCGAGCTCAGCGCGGCGAGCATCCAGCCGCGGGCAGGGATGGCGACGATGCCGTCCCAGACATCGTCGAGCGAAATGCCGCGCAGTTCGTGCAGTAGCAGCCACAGCGAGAATACGACCGCCGCAATGCCGACGACCGGCCAGAGATAGCGCCTCCAGTTCATGCCGTGACGATCATGCGTTGCAGCCCCGTTTTCCGGTTCGCGTCAGGGAAACTGGCCGCGATTCCGAATGTTCCATTCCGCCATTTCAGAAATGCCTTATCGAAGCCGGCTATTCAACCGGCAAGGCGCGGCTCTTCCTGCTGCCGCTTCATGCCGCCGGCAAAATTCGGCCCCTGCGCTCTTGGTGATCCGGCCCGGCGCTGCTAGTCTGGCGGCAACTTAGAACACATGACAGCGCCTGCTGCGTCCGGTCTCCGGTTCGCGCGGCGCCGGAAGGAACTGAAGTGGAAGACCACGACACCGGCGCCGGCGCGCCGGAAGTGGGCGTGTCCAGGGCTTCGCCGCCGCCTTCGGGCCAGGCAAGCCCACCCGCCGGCCGGCAGAATGGCCGCCCGGTGCAGCCTTGGTCCGATCACGGACAGGCAGGCGACGCGTCCCAGCATCAGAATGGCCAGGATCAGAAGGCCAAGACCAGGAAGCGGCGCAAACGCCGGCGCGGCCGCAAGGTTTTTGCGCGCGATGACGCTCACCTCGCAGCGGCCGGACTGTCGGCGCCCGCCGGCAGCGCTCCAGCCAGCCGCCCGCCCGAGGCGATCGTCGCGCCTTTGGCCTCAGCTGCACCAAGCAGGCCGGAGCAGGATGTTCGCCGGTCGCCGGCACAGGAACTGCCGGTGTTTGCGGCACTCGATCTCGGCACCAACAATTGCCGGCTGCTGGTGGCGGTGCCGACGCGCCACGGCCAGTTCCGCGTCATCGACGCTTTCTCGCGCATCGTCAGGCTGGGCGAGGGCCTCACCGCCAACGGCCGGCTCGGGCAGCCGGCGATGGACCGTGCTGTCGAGGCGCTAAAGATCTGCGGCGACAAATTGCGCAGCCGCAAGATCAGGAAGGCCCGGCTGATCGCCACCGAAGCCTGCCGCACGGCCGCGAACGGCGCCGAGTTCCTCGACCGCGTCGAACGTGAGGCGGGCTTGAAGCTCGAAATCATCGACCGCCAGACCGAGGCGCGGCTGGCGGTTTCGGGCTGCGGCTCGCTGGTCGACCGCGACACGCAAGGCGTCGTCCTATTCGACATCGGCGGCGGCTCCTCGGAAATCGCACTGATCGATCTCACCGGCCACCGCTCGCCGAGGCTCGCCAACCACATCGTCTCCTGGACGTCGCTGCCGGTCGGCGTGGTCTCGCTGGCCGAGCGCTTCGGCGGCCGCTCGGTCACCCGCGAGATCTTTGCCGCCATGGTCGAGGATGTGGCTGTGCGCTTGCACGCCTTTGACGGGCGCGACCGGCTGAGCCATGTGCTCGCCAGTCCGAAATTCCATCTGCTCGGCACCTCGGGCACGGTGACGACGCTGGCCGGCGTCCACCTTGACCTGGAACGCTACGACCGCCGCCGGGTCGACGGGCTGTGGATGGACCGCGACAGCGTCGACCGCATGGTCGAAAAACTGGTCGGCTGGGACTTTCAGCAGCGCGTCGCCAACCCCTGCATCGGCGCCGATCGCGCCGATCTGGTGCTGGCCGGCTGCGCCATCCTGGAAGCAATCCGCGCGGTGTGGCCGTCGGAGCGGCTGCGCGTCGCCGACCGCGGCCTGCGCGAGGGCATATTGAGCGAATTGATGGCCGACGACGGCGTCTGGCGTAACAACGGGCGTGGCAGGCAATGAAGAAACCAGAAAAACCAGGCTCTGCCGGCATTCGCGTGCTGAAGACGCGGATCAAGAAGAAAAGCGGCCTGAAGGAATCGTCACGCCGCTGGCTGCAGCGTCACATCAACGATCCCTATGTCCAACGCTCCAAGGCCGACGGCTACCGCTCGCGCGCGGCCTACAAGCTGATCGAGATCGACGACAAGCACCATCTGCTCAAGCCCGGCATGAAGGTCATCGACCTTGGCGCGGCACCCGGCGGCTGGTGCCAGGTCGCCGCCGCGCGCACGAAATCGACGGCTGAACACCCGCATGTCGTCGGCATCGACTATCTCGAAATGGATGCGGTGCCCGGGGCGCCGGTTCTGTTGATGGATTTTCTCGACCCGCAGGCGCCGGAAAAGCTCGCCGAAACGCTGGGCGGCCAACCGGATATCGTCTTGTCCGATATGGCGGCGCCGACCACCGGCCACCGCCGGACCGATCACATCCGCACCATGTATCTGTGCGAGGTGGCTGCTGATTTCGCCCTGTCGGTGCTGAAGCCGGGCGGCCATTTTCTCGCCAAGACTTTTCAGGGCGGCGCCGAGAACGAATTGCTCGCCAGGCTCAAGCAGAATTTCCGCTCGGTCCATCACGTCAAGCCGCCGGCCTCGCGCGACGAGTCGGTGGAGCTTTATTTGTTGGCGAAGGATTTTAAAGGCGGAAGCGGCGCAGGGTAACCGCCCTGTAGCGTTCCTTAGCGCCCCCTCTGTCCTGCCGGACATCTCCCCCTCAAGGGGGGAGATCGGACGTCATCGCGGCCTTCGCAAACCTTCAACGGTGCAGGAGTGCGTGGAGCGGCGAAGCTGCCAATCTCCCTCCTTGAGGGGGAGATGGCCGGCAGGCCAGAGGGGGGTGCTGTCCCGCCAGCGCCGGAAGGCGCCACTCCTCAACTCCCAGGCGCGTTCGGATTTGAATGTTGCATCGCCGATTGCTTGCCGGTCCCTTGGGGGCAAAGGGGCAAGCCGACACGCAGGGCGGTTACCATGGGTTGCGTCGGATGTCGCCTTAATTTGCCGTCACATTTGTGCGACCCTGGCAGCCGTGCCAGTGCGGGAGCCCTGCGAAGAATGGCGCCGAAACAAAAAAACCCGCCTCGGCGGCGGGTCGCTGGCGCAAATCAGCACCATGAATAAATTCCTAGCATACTTGCCGTCACAAAGCAAGACTACGCGACCACATAAGTGCACAACCAATCGGCTTTTCAACGGCGACGGGACGTGTTACGAGCCAGCGCCAATCCTGAAAGGGAAGAAGACGAGTCGGCGCTGTCCATCCGGTCCAGCGCTTTTCATGCATTCCGAGGGCTGGCCATGGCAAAAATTATCGAAACGTCCACGGGCGCATTGGCGCTGACCTTTGACGACGTGCTGCTGCAGCCGGGTCATTCCGAGGTTATGCCGGGCGAGACCGATATCCGCACCCGCATCGCCGGCGACATCGACCTCAACGTGCCGATCCTCTCCGCCGCGATGGATACCGTCACCGAGGCGCGTCTCGCCATCGCCATGGCCCAGGCTGGCGGCATCGGCGTCATCCACCGCAATTTCTCGCCGGCCGAACAGGCCGAGCAGGTGCGGCAAGTGAAGAAATTCGAGTCCGGCATGGTCGTGAACCCCGTCACCATCGGTCCCGATGCGACGCTCGCCGACGCGCTGGGTCTGATGCGCACCTACAGCATCTCGGGCATTCCGGTGGTCGAGAATGGCGGCGCTGGCGGGCATACGGTCGGACGGCTGGTCGGCATCCTGACCAATCGCGACGTGCGCTTCGCCTCCGATCGGGGGCAAAAGGTCTACGAGCTGATGACCCGTGAGAACCTGATCACGGTCAAGGAGAACGTCGATCAGGACGAAGCCAAGCGGCTTCTGCACCAGCACCGCATCGAAAAGCTGGTCGTGGTCGATAGCGACGGCAATTGCGTCGGGCTGATCACCGTCAAGGACATTGAGAAGTCGCAGCTCAATCCGCACGCCACAAAGGACGTGCAGGGGCGCTTGCGCGCGGCGGCCGCCACCAGTGTGGGCGATGACGGGTTCGAGCGCGCCGAGCGGCTCATCGATGCCGGCGTCGACCTTCTGGTGATCGACACCGCGCATGGTCACTCGCAACGCGTGCTGGATGCGGTGACGCGGGCCAAGAAGCTGTCCAATTCGGTCCGCATCCTGGCCGGCAACGTCGCCACGTCAGAAGGCACGCTGGCGCTAATCGATGCCGGCGCCGATGCCGTCAAGGTCGGCATCGGGCCCGGCTCCATCTGCACCACCCGCATCGTCGCCGGCGTCGGCATGCCGCAGCTTTCGGCGATCATGTCGGCAGTCGAGACAGCGCAGAAATCGGGCGTCTCGGTCATTGCCGATGGCGGCATCAAATATTCCGGCGATCTCGCCAAGGCGCTCGCCGCCGGCGCCAGTGCCGCCATGATCGGCTCGCTGCTGGCCGGCACCGACGAGAGCCCGGGCGAAGTCTACCTGCACCAGGGCCGCTCCTTCAAAGCCTATCGCGGCATGGGTTCGGTCGGCGCCATGGCGCGCGGCTCCGCCGACCGCTATTTCCAGGCCGAGGTGCGCGACACGCTGAAGCTGGTGCCGGAAGGCATCGAAGGGCAGGTGCCCTACAAAGGACCTGTGTCCGGCGTGCTGCACCAACTTGCCGGCGGCTTGAAAGCAGCTATGGGGTACGTCGGCGGTCGCGATCTTGCCGATTTCCGCGATCGCGCCACTTTTGTACGCATATCCAACGCCGGACTTCGTGAAAGCCATGCCCATGACGTCACGATCACCCGCGAAAGCCCGAATTACCCCGGCGGATCCTAACCAACTCGCGCGAAGCCTGACGGCAATGATGCTACGGCTGTCGCGCCACGCTGCCGCGCTCTGTTTTGTCGCGATGGCGGTTTTCGTCGCCGTGACGGCGATGGAATTCCTCTATTTCCGCCAGCTGAGTGGTGGCCTGCCGTCGCTCGATTTGCGCTGGACCGGTTTCACCCCGGATGAGGGCATGGCCTGGCTGACGGCGCTCGGCCGGCGCGGCAGCGAGATCATTCTGGTCTGGCACTATCTGACCTTTGACCTGCTGTTCCCGGCGCTGCTGTCGCTGACATTGGTCAGCCTGATCCTGGCCACGGGGCGGCGGCTGAGGAACTTCCGGGCTCTGTCCGCGCAGCTCCAGTCGCTGTTCGCGCTCGTCCTGGTGCTGCCCTATACGCTTGCCGATTATGCGCAGAACATCGCGGTGGCCCGCCTGCTCTCGGATTTCCTGTCGGCCAATCCGGATTCGCTGTCCTTCGCCTCGGCGCTGATCGTCACCAAATTCGCGCTTCTGGCGATACCGGTGATCGTCATCGCGGTTTTCCACCTGGCCGGTCAGAAACAGCGCCAAGCTTAGGACCAAGCAGGCTCAAGACTACAAATCGAACAGCGCGATCTTGCGCTTGTCGAACTTGATCGCGATCTCGCCGCGCACCAGTTTGAGCGCGGCCTCGCCGAACACGGCGCGTCGCCAGCCTTGCAAGGCCGGCACGTCGGCGGCCTCGCCCTCGGCGGCGATGCGGTCGATGTCGTCGCTGGAGGCCAGCACCTTCGAAGCGACGCCCTCCTTTTCGGCGACGATCCGCAACAGGACTTTCAACAATTCCGCGGCGGCATTGGAGCCTTCGGGCGGCTGAAAACTCTTCGGCAGCTTCGGCATCTCTTCCCTGGGCAAGGCAAGCGCGCTGTTGATCGCGCCAAGCAGCGCCGTTGCCGTCACTGAGCGTTCCCAGCCTTTCGGCGTGGTGCGCAGCTTGCCGAGTGCTGCCGCATCGCGCGGCGCCTGCTGCGCCACCTCGTAGATGGCGTCGTCCTTGAGCACCCGGCCGCGCGGCACGTCGCGTTCGCGCGCCTCGCGCTCGCGCCATGCCGCCACCGCTTGCACGATCGCCAGTTCCTGCGGCTTGCGCAGCCGCATCTTCAGCCGCTTCCAGGCATCCTCCGGATGCGGATCGTAGGTCTCACGCGCAGTCAGCACCTCCATCTCTTCGTTCAGCCAATGAGCGCGGTTTTCCCGCACCAGTTCGGCGCTGAGGTGCTGGTAGACCTCGATCAGATGGGTGACGTCGGCGAGCGCGTAGTCGAGCTGCTTTTCGGAAAGCGGCCGGTGGCGCCAGTCGGTGAAACGTGAGGACTTGTCGAGCCGAGCGCCGGTGATCTTCTGGACGAGCTGATCATAGGAGACGCTGTCGCCGAAGCCGCAAACCATCGCCGCCACCTGGGTGTCGAACACCGGATGCGGGACCAGGTCGCCGAGATGAACGATGATTTCGATGTCCTGGCGCGCAGCATGGAATACTTTGACGATGGCCTCGTTGGCCATCAGCCTGAAGAACGGCTTCAGGTCGATGTCGGGTGACAGCGGATCGATCAGCGCCGTCACCCCGGGCGCCGCCATCTGGATCAGGCAGAGGATCGGCCAAAAGGTCGTCTCGCGAATGAATTCGGTGTCGACGGTGACGAAATCCGACTTTTCGAACGCGGCAACAGCTGTTTCGAGCTCTTCTTGGGTGGTGATGACGTGCATCAAATCGCTTTTGGCAAAAGGGTAAGGTCTCCTTCAATTTCAGCCGCGCGGGCTTTCGTCAAGCGGCAGCCCCGGGTTCAAGACGTAGGGGCCGTCATCATTGCTTCGCAGGCCCGTCGGAATCATCGTTGCGCTTGGCCAGTCGGGCGAACACCGTCGATGTGCGCAAAAGGCCGATGAAGCGGCTGCGATGGCCGGCCGGAACGCCCGATCGCACCTGCATCCGGTACAGGATGACGACGACAAAGATGGCGTAGACGGTGGCGGTGAACACGAACAGCGCGCTTGGCCCGAAGTACTGCATCGCCGTCGAGGCGGCGAACGGCCCGCCAATTGCGCCGAAGGAATAGAACAGCATCAGCGCCGCGTTGATCAGCACAAACTCGCCCTTGTCGGCGCGGTCGTTGGAATGCGCCGCCGATAGCGAGTAGAGCGGCATGGCGAAGCAGCCGAAGATGAAGACGATCACGAAGTTGAGGGACGGGTCGCTGCGCGCCCAGAACACCAGCGCCAGCGATGCGAGCAGCGCGCAGCACGTTGTTATCAGCAGCACGGAACGCCGGTCCCAGCGGTCGGACAGATAGCCGAGCGGATACTGGATGATGGCGCCGCCGAAGATGCCGACGCTGACGAAGGTGACGACGTCGGTGACCGACATGCCGATCTGTTCGGCATAGACCGGCGACAACGTGCGGAAGGCGCTGTTGGTGACGCCGACGGCAATGCAGCCGAAGCAGCCGAGCGGCGAAATCCGCCAGACGCGGGCCAGGTCGAGCTTGACGTCTTCCGGCGGGGTCGGGTTGGAGCGGTCGCCGAGCGACACCGGCACCAGCGAGAGCGTGATCATGATCGACATGACGGCGAAGATGGCGAAGCCGCCGGCGCCGACGATCGGGATCAGGAACTGTGCGCCTGTGACCGAACCGATGTCGACCATCCGGTAGATGGCCAGCACCCGCGCGCGGTCCTTGTTGGCGGCCCCGGAATTGAGCCAGGCTTCCATGATTGTGAACAGGCCGGCGAAGCAGAACCCGCCGGCGAGGCGCAACGCGCACCACATGACCGGGTCGACGACCAGCACCAAAAGCAATGTTCCGGCCGAAGCGATCGCCGCCAGTGCGGAAAAGGCGCGCACATGGCCGACGGCCTTCATGATGTGGGTGACGGCGAGGCAGCCGAGCAGGAAGCCGGCGAAATAGAAGGTGCCCATCAGGCCGATGGTCGAGGCCGAAAATCCCTCCTGCGCACCGCGCAGCGCGATCAGGGTGCTCTGCAGGCCGTTGCCGCCGAGCAGGATGCCGGCGGCAATAAGGAGAGGAATCAGCGGACGCATGGAGGACATGAAGGAAGGCCTGTCGTTGATCTTTCTTGAACCATCGCCCGCGCCAATGCCAGCGGCAATTCCCGGCGGTTAGCAGGCCAGCGCCGACAATCAATTTCTCGGTTTGATTTTTAGCTGAGGGGGGCGATCTTTCGCGCTCCCGATCGCGCACGCGGGTGACTTGCGTCCTACCGCAGAATTCTGTTTGTCATCAGCCATTTCACGGAGCGGGGCCACGCGTAGTTCGGACCCATGCGAAGATCGGTAAAGCCCTGCGAAACAGGTTTCCCGGTTTCTGCGTCGAGGATGCGAATGAACATGGTATGTTCTGTTCGGTTGACGCGCGTCACGACGCCCAGCAGCGCAAGAGATGCGCCGTGCTCTTTGGCGATTTTGCTTTCACAGCCACCGCAATTGCGCAATCCGTGCGGTGCAACCGCCTGCTCATCTGTCGCTGGCGCATCAACCACTGTAAAACGTCCGGACTGGGAGAGCATGTCCTTCGCAACTTGTGCCGACTCGGACAGATAGCGCCTGTCGTGTTCATCCGGCGGAATTATTCCTGCCCCGGCGCTCTTGTCCTCCAATTCGAATGGAAACACCTCGATTGATATCGGCTTTGGCTGGGCGTGTGCAAATGCGCAGGTGCCGACAAGCAGCATCACCAGGACAGTCAATGTGCGAATGCGCATGGTAGTCCTCCCGTTAGTGTGACGGCCATTGTACACGGCTTGACCACCCTGATCACGATCGAGCAGAGGAAATTCTACGCTTTGACTGTGGTGTGGAGTTTCACGCAGCCAGGGTTTACAAGCCGAAGTTCAAACCGAGAGATGCTGACCGTGCGCCGCCTGCCTTGACAAAGGCGGCCTCTCATGTGCTTTTCGCCCAAATTTTCGGGCCGGGCCATCATGCCTTGGCCGCAATCAACATCCGGACCTATCAATGACAATGCATCGTTACCGCAGCCATACCTGTGCCCAGTTGAGGAAGAGCGACGTCGGCTCTTCCGTTCGCCTGTCGGGCTGGGTGCATCGCGTTCGCGACCATGGCGGCCTGCTCTTCATCGATCTGCGCGACCATTATGGCCTGACCCAGATCGTCGCCGACCCGGATTCGCCGGCCTTCAAGGTTGCCGAGACCGTGCGCGGCGAATGGGTCATCCGCGTCGATGGTGAGGTAAAGGCGCGTCTGGCCGAGACGGCGAACGCCAATTTACCGACCGGCGAGATCGAGGTTTTCGCGCGTGAGATCGAAGTGCTGTCGGCGGCCAAGGAATTGCCGCTGCCGGTGTTCGGCGAGCCCGATTATCCCGAGGATATCCGTCTCAAATACCGCTTCCTCGATCTGCGCCGCGACACGCTGCACAAGAACATCGTGGCGCGCACGAAGATCATCGCCGAGATGCGCAAGCGCATGGGCGAGGTCGGCTTCACCGAATTCTCGACGCCGATCCTGACCGCTTCGTCGCCCGAAGGTGCGCGTGACTTCCTGGTGCCGTCGCGAATCCATCCCGGCACTTTCTACGCGCTGCCGCAGGCACCGCAGATATACAAGCAATTGATCATGGTGTCGGGTTTCGACCGTTACTTCCAGATCGCGCCTTGCTTCCGCGACGAGGACCCGCGCGCTGACCGCCTGCCGGGCGAATTCTATCAACTCGACGTGGAGATGAGCTTCGTCGAGCAGGACGATATCCTGGCGACCATGGAGCCGGTGATGCGCGGCGTGTTCGAGACCTTTGCCGCCGGAAAGCCGGTGACGCAGAACTTTCCGCGCATCGCCTATGATGTCGCCATGCGCAAATACGGCAGCGACAAACCGGACCTGCGCAACCCGATCGAGATGCAGGCCGTCTCCGATCATTTTCGCGATTCCGGCTTCAAGGTGTTCGCCAACATCCTTGCCAACGACCCGAAGGCCGAGGTCTGGGCCATTCCGGCCAGGACCGGCGGTTCACGCGCTTTTTGCGACCGCATGAATTCCTGGGCGCAAGGCGAGGGCCAGCCGGGCCTCGGCTACATCTTCTGGCGCAAGGAGGGCGAAAAGCTTGAAGGCGCCGGTCCGCTGGCTAAGAACATCGGCGAGGAGCGCACCGAGGCGATCCGCCTCCAACTCGGTCTTGCCGATGGCGACGCCGCTTTCTTCGTCGCCGGTGACCCGAAGAAGTTCGTCTCGTTCGCGGGAGCGGCGCGCACCCGCGCCGGCGAGGAGCTGAACCTTGTCGATCGCGACCGCTTCGAACTGTGCTGGATCGTCGACTTTCCCTTCTTCGAATGGAACGAGGACGAGAAAAAGATCGATTTCGCTCACAATCCGTTTTCCATGCCGCAGGGCGGCATCGATGCGCTCAACGGCGAGGATCTACTTGGGATCAAGGCGTACCAGTACGACATGGTCTGCAACGGTTTCGAGATTGCGTCGGGCGGCATCCGCAACCATCTGCCGGAAACCATGGTCAAGGCGTTCGAGACTGTCGGGTTGAATCGCGAGACGGTCGAGGAGCGTTTCGGTGGCCTCTACCGCGCTTTCCAGTATGGCGCACCGCCGCATGGCGGCATGGCGGCCGGCATCGACCGTGTCGTCATGCTGCTGGTCGGCGCCAAGAACCTGCGTGAAGTGACGATGTTCCCGATGAACCAGCAGGCCTACGACCTGTTGATGAGCGCGCCGTCGGAAGCAAGCCCGCAGCAGCTTCGCGAATTGTCGCTGCGCGTCGCGGTAACCAAGAAAGAGGGTTAAAAAACCTCCCGCAACCGATTCTAAACGCTGTTGGTTTGCGCTGCCCCTCATTGCCCTGCCGGGCATTTCTCCCCGTATAGTGACGGGGAGAAAGACACTGTTACGAATGATTTCGCCAGCTGCCAGCGTTGCAACAATGGGCGCCAAGGTCGCGGCCATTTCCCTTCTCCCCGTCACTAAACGGGGAGAAGGTGCCGGCAGGCGGATGAGGGGCGGCGCTGACACTTCCAATGCAAGCGCATTTTGCGAAACCGGCCAGAGACGTGCCGCTCAGTCCTCGTTCGCCTTGACTGTCACGCCAAGCGTCTTCGTCAGGTCCACCGGGTTGGACATGGCGCCCGCCATGATCAGCGCGAACGGCACCGCCGCCGGCGGCTCGGCCAAGATTTCAAGGCTCTGCGGATCGTCGAGAAATTTGCCGACCGCCGCCGACACCTGCGCCGTCAATTCGGGGTTGTTGAGCTGCGCCATCCCGAAAGGCACGATTGCCTTGGCCTGGTTGGCGATGTCCTTGCCGGACATGCCTTGCTGCTTGCCGACATAATCCAGCACCTTGTTGGTCAGCGAATCGTCGTCGAAGCGGATCGAAGCGCTGTTGAACGAAAGCTGCTGCAGCACGCCGAGCATGGCCATGCCTTGCGCCGAATTGTCTGCGCCTTCGGGCTGAGCCGCCATCTTCTTCTGCATCTCCTGCAGCGACTTGACGACGTCCAACGTGTAGCCGCCGAGACCGAAGGTCATGCCGAGCGTTCCGGCATTGTCGACGGAGATGTCGTATTTCGACAGCTCCATCTTGCCGTCCGCAGGCTGCCAGGTGCCCTCCATTTCAAGGTTCCCGGTAATGTTCTGGTAACCGAGCGCGTTGATCACGTCCTTGGACTTCGGGTCCTCGACCAGCGTCAGGTCGGCATTGAACTTTTCCGTGGTCCCGGAAAATTCCATCGCCTTGCCGTCGGCCGGTGGGGTGATTTCGATGGCGAGTCCGTCCATCGAGAATGCGGTCTTGTCGGCAACCTTGACCGTCATGTTGTCGAGTTCGGCCGATTTATACATCATCATTGAGCCCAGCGGGCCTGTGGCGCCGTCGGCCGGAACCGTCATGTCGTGAATGATGAAAGGGCTGAGGTCGACCGTGACGCCGTCCTCGCTGTGCTGGAACGCCGCAGTCGAGACGGTTTCGATTTCATAGCCGCCATCGGCTTCGGTCACGCCCTCGAGTGTGACGTCGCCGATCTTGAACGCTTCCTTTTCGGCCGCCGGTTTGAACGCCACGCCTTGCAGCACCATGCTGGAGGCATCGCCCGTCACCCCGGTCCAGGAGATGTCGACGCCCTGGGCGGCGAGAGCCGCCTTCAGCCGGTCGGCGACCGCCGCATCCTGCGCGAAGGCCGCGTTCAGCGGCAGCGTCAGCAAAAACGTCGAAAAAGCAAGTTTGTTGAGTGTCGAGCGTCTGATCGTCATCGCGAGTCCCCTGAGAGTGTCCTTAAGATTGTTTTTCAATTCGTTGCGCCGTCACCCTTCCGTGATGAACTGGACGGGAAAAAGGCATTCTCCCGCACAATGGTCGAAAACCACGGCGAAAGGCAAATCCGATCCATTACCATAGAGCCGGGATGTAACCGATTGATGTTGGTCGGCGCAGCAGTGCGTTCAGTTCGTGTTGCGGAAGGGCGGCGCGTTCAAGCGCCTCTTGCCGCGAATCACCCGCTCGGCTAGTCCCAGCCCATGGGAAAAAGGCTTTTGCCGCCTGGCGATGGCGGTGGCGACAACATCGAGCCGGTCGATCTGAAGAAAGCGCTGGAAGAGCGCTATCTCGCCTATGCGCTGTCGACCATCATGCACCGGGCGCTGCCGGATGTGCGCGACGGGCTGAAGCCGGTCCATCGCCGTATCATGCATGCCATGCGGCTGCTCAGGCTCAACCCCGACCAGGGGTTCGCCAAATGCGCCCGCATCGTCGGCGAGGTGATGGGCAAGTTCCATCCGCATGGCGACCAGTCGATCTACGACGCGCTGGTGCGGCTGGCGCAGGATTTTTCGATGCGCTATCCCCTGGTCGACGGGCAGGGCAATTTCGGCAATATCGATGGCGATAACGCCGCCGCCATGCGCTACACCGAAGCGCGCATGACCGACGTGGCGACCGAGCTGCTGTCCGGTATCACCGAGGATGCGGTCGATTACCGGCCGACCTACAATGAGGAGGACGAGGAGCCGGTCGTGCTGCCCGGCGCCTTCCCGAACCTGCTCGCCAACGGCTCGTCCGGCATTGCCGTCGGCATGGCGACCTCCATCCCCCCGCACAATGCCGCCGAGCTCTGCGACGCCGCGCTGCATCTGATCGAGCATCCGGATGCGCCGGTGACGACGTTGATGGACTTCGTCCAAGGTCCGGATTTCCCGACCGGCGGCATCATCGTCGATAGCCGGGCCTCGATCCTCGAAGCCTATGAAACCGGTCGCGGTGGTTTCCGCGTCCGGGCGAAATGGAGCCAGGAGGACCAGGGCAGGGGCACCTGGAGCATCGTCGTCACCGAAATCCCCTACGGCGTCCAGAAAGCGCGGCTGATCGAAAAGATCGCCGAGCTTCTGATGGCGCGCAAATTGCCGCTGCTCGAAGACATCCGGGACGAGAGCGCCGAAGACGTCCGCGTTGTGCTGGTGCCGAAGAACCGTTCGGTCGATCCCGGCATCCTTATGGAATCGCTGTTCAAGCTGACCGAGCTCGAAAGCCGCTTTCCGCTCAACATGAACGTGCTGTCGCGCGGCAAGATACCCAACGTGCTGTCGCTGAAAGGCGTGCTCAAGGAATGGCTGGAGCACCGCCGCGAGGTGCTGATCCGCCGCTCCAGGCATCGCCTAGGCGAGATCGAAAGGCGGCTGGAGATCCTCGCCGGCTATCTGATCGCCTATCTCAACATCGACGAGGTGATCAGGATCATCCGCGAGGAGGACGAGCCCAAGCAAGTGATGATGGCGCGCTGGTCGCTCACCGACAACCAGGCCGAAGCCATCCTCAACATGCGGCTCAGGGCCCTGCGCAAGCTCGAGGAATTCGAGATCCGCAAGGAATTCGACGGCCTCACTATCGAGAAAAAGCAGATCGAGGCGCTGCTTGCGTCCGACGCCAGGCAGTGGTCGACGATCAAGTGGGAAGTCTCCAGCATCCGCGAGAAATTCGGACCGGAGACCGAGCTTGGCAAGCGCCGGACCCAGTTCGCCGACGCGCCCGAACATGACCTGACCGACATCGCCCATGCGATGATCGAGCGCGAGCCGGTCACCGTGGTCGTTTCGGAAAAGGGCTGGCTCAGGGCAATGAAAGGTCATCTGACCGACCATTCGTTGCTGACCTTCAAGGAGGGCGACAGCCTCAAGCTCGCCTTCCACGCCCAGACCACCGACAAGGTGCTGGTCTTCACCACCGGCGGCAAGTTCTACACGATCGGCGCCGACCGGCTGCCGGGCGGGCGCGGCCATGGCGAACCGATCCGCATCATTGTCGACATGGACAACGACCAGGACATCGTCACCGCCTTTGTCCATGATCCCAAACGCAAGCTGCTGCTGGTGTCTCACGACGGCAATGGCTTTATAGTGCCGGAAGAGGAAGTCGTCGCCAACACCCGCAAGGGCAAGCAGGTCATGAACGTCAAGGCGCCTGACGAGGCCCAGCGCTGCGTGCCGGTCGCCGGCGACCATCTCGCCATCGTCGGCGAGAACCGCAAGATGCTGGTCTTCCGGCTCGCCGAGATTCCTGAGATGGGTCGCGGCAAGGGCGTTCGCCTGCAGAAATACAAGGATGGCGGCGTCCTCGACCTCAAGATCTTCACGCTCGCAGGCGGTCTCTCCTGGCAGGATTCGGCCGACCGCACCTTCATCAAATCACGCGAAGAGCTGATAGAGTGGATCGGTGCTCGCGCCTCGGCCGGACGCATGGTGCCGAAGGGATTCCCGAGGACGGGGAAGTTTGGGTAGCTGCTAATCTCCCCCCTTGAGGGGGAGATGTCGCCGAAGGCGACAGAGGGGGTCGGAACGTCCTGACGCGACGCGACCTCCTATTGCGACAGAGGAGGCTGGAGCTTCATGCTCGGCGACCCCCTCTGGCCTGCCGGCCATCTCCCCCTTAAGGGGGAGATTAGCAGCATTTGGAATGTCGTCACGATTGCTGCACTATCATGGTACATAAGCACCGCTACATAAGGCGGCGACGTACGCCTTTGGGAGAAATGGGCATTTGAAAGAAGCCAGGATTAAGAAACCGGAAGGGCAGCAGCGCTTGTTCGGCCTGTCGACGCCGGTCAGATCCGCCGTCATTCCGCCGCTGTCGGCGGCGCGCTGGCTCCTGGTGCTGATCGTTGCCGCCGGGGTCTATTTCTTTCATGGTTTCCTGGTCCCGGTGCTGGCTGCTCTCGTCATCGCCTTTGCCAGCTGGCCGCTCTATCGGCGGCTGCTTGCTGCTGTCGGCGGCAACCGCACCATCGCCGCGACATTGGCGATCCTGTTCATTCTCGCCTTCCTGGTGGTGCCGATCGCGCTCGCCGGCGCCTACGCCAGCAACGAAGTCCGCGAATGGGTCGGCTGGGCGATCGAGACCAACCGCGAAGGCGCGGTGACGCCGCACTGGATCGCCACGCTGCCCGTGGTGGGCGACTGGCTGAACGAGCAGTGGACGCGCAATCTCGGCCATCCCGGCGGCATCGGCGAACTGATCCAGCTGATCAGCGGCGCCAACATCGGCAGCATCTATCGCGGCGTGCTGGCCGCCGGCGGCAGCGCCTTCGGCCTTCTGCTGGCGCTGCTGTTCATGATGATCGCGCTGTTCTTCGCCTATCGCGACGGCGAGCATTTCGCCGGTCAGGTCGATCGTCTCGGCGAACGCATCCTGCCGACCAGGTGGGAGCGGATTTCACGCGTCGTGCCGGCGACGATTTCCTCGACGGTAACCGGCATGACCATTATCGCCATCGGCGAGGGGGTGGTGCTGGGCGTGGCCTATTGGCTGGCCGGCGTGCCGTCGCCGGTGACGCTCGGCGCCCTGACCGGCATCATGGCGCTGATCCCCGGCGGCGCACCGCTGTCCTTCACGCTTGTTTCGATCTATCTCGCCGCCAGCGGCTCGCCGATGGCCGGGTTGGCGCTGTTCATCTGGGGGAGCGTCGAACTGTTCATCGTCGACAAGACATTGCGCCCGAAACTGGTCGGCGGCCCGATAAAGCTGCCGTTCCTGCCGACCTTTTTCGGCCTGATCGGCGGCGTCAAGACGATGGGCTTTCTCGGCCTGTTCATCGGCCCGGTGCTGATGGCATTGCTGGTCGCGATCTGGCGCGAATGGCTACGCGAGGTGGAATTGGCCGACGAGCTTGCCCCCGCAGCACCGGTCGAACTCGACGGGGCGCCGCCGCAAATCGAAATCGTTGCCGAGAAGAAGTCTCAGGCCGGGTGACGGACGGCAAGGATGGCGCGGCGCTTGCGCCCCTCATGCAGCTGCCATAGCGAATGGGCGACCAGCGTGACGATCAGGATCGCGCCGCCGATCAGGCTGTTGCGCGACGGCGTCTCGGCAAAGATCATCCACATCCAGACCGGCGCCAGCACGGTTTCGAGCAGATAGAACATCGCCACTTCCGGTCCCGAAATATATTTCGGCCCGTTGGCGAGGCAGAAGAACGAGATCGGCATGATGACGGCGCCGTTGAAGATGATCCACCACGGCGCGTTCACCTGAAACCCTTCGCCTGAGACCATGAACACCGCGACGGCCAAGGGCAGGATCACGCCGATCAGCGAAGTGAACCCCATGTCCTTGCCGCTGGCGCGTGAGATGGTGATGGCCAGCGCGATGAAGAAAGCCGAGCACAGCGCCATGAGATCACCGAACAGGTGCCCGGTGCCGATCGAATCGCCGACGATGATCGCGACGCCGAGGATCATGATCAGCATCGCGACCACGGTGACCAGTCGCGGCCGCTCTTTCAGGAACAGCCAGGACAGCAGCGCCGCGAACACGGCGTTGAAGGCCAGGATGAAGACCAGATTGGCGGTCGTGGTGTGATAGATGCTGGCGACGAAGGTGACCGAGGTCAGGCCGTAGCATATGGCGACAACGAGCCCTGACCAGCCGGGGAGGAGCTGCGGCGCGTTCCTGCTCAGCGAGCGCCAGACGGCCCAGATGATCAGCGCCGCGACCAAGGTGGTGCCGGTGCGCAGCAGGAGGATCGTCCATGCGCCGCCGTCGGCCAGGCGGATCAGTGGAATGTCGACGGTCAGCGTCAGGCCGCCAATGGCAGTGATGAGAAGGCCCTTCTGGTGATCGTTGTGGGACGACATGTGGCAATTCTCGCAATGAAATGTGGAGGCAGGCGCAAAATTGGCCCAGCGTCTGTCCTTCCAGCCAAGCGGCCGAAAACCAGCAGCATCCTCTCCCTGGAAACAGTTTAAGATTGGATTTTGGAAAAACTATTCAGCGCGAAACCGCTTCGTGGTCGTAGCGTTCCCAGCCTTTCGGGCCGAGATGCTCCTGCGGCATGAAGCGCATCTTATAGTTCATCTTGCGCGAGCCGTTGACCCAGTAGCCGAGATAGACATGCGGCAAGCCCATCGCCCTGGCGCGGGCGATGTGGTCGAGGATCATGAAGGTGCCGAGTGAGCGGTCCTCGAAGTCCGGATTGAAGTAGGAATAGACCATCGACAGGCCGTCGGCCATCTTGTCGGTGAGGGCGACTGCGATCAGTTCGCCCTGGCCCTTGCCGGTGATGAAGCTGTCGGGGCCGCGGCGCCGGTATTCGATGACCTTGGTATCGACATGGGTGTCCTCGACCATCATGGCGTAGTCGAGCACCGTCATGTCGGACATGCCGCCGCGGCGATGGCGGGCATCGAGATAGCTGCGGAACAGCGAATACTGCTCGGTGGATGGTTGCGCGTCGTGCATCGCGCCGATGAGATCCGAATTGTGCTGTATCACCCGCTTCATATTGCGGCTGGCGGTGAATTCCTGGGCCAGGATGCGTACCGAAACGCAGGCGCGGCAGGTCTCGCAGGCCGGCCGGTAGGCGATGTTCTGCGATCGCCGGAAGCCGCCTTGCGTCAACAGGTCGTTCATCTCCGATGCCTTGTCGCCGACCAGATGCGTGAACACCTTGCGCTCGAACTGGCCCTCAAGGTACGGGCACGGCGACGGCGCGGTCAGGAAGAACTGCGGCGACTGGGTAGGATGGTGCGTCATCGAACCTTGGAAACACTCCTGCGAATCATCATACCTTTGGCGCGCACGGCGAAAAATTCAACAGGATTGTGAAGGCGTGGGTGATCGGAAGCCTTCACTTTGCACATAAAAGCTGGCGGGACTGGTGAAAAGCTGATCTTAGCGGTCACTGCGGCTGACCACCGTGCCCAGCAACAGGTCGTGCAGCGTGCGCTTGCGGTCGGCAAACAGCGACACCAGAAGGACCAGCGGCGTCAGGATGACGTTGCCGGCCCAGAACAGCACCGAATGCACCACCGCCGTCAGCCCGTCGATACGGGTGCCATCCAGACGGTCGAGCCGGATCCCCATCATCTTCATGCCTGTCGTGGCCTGGTCGGCGCTGCCGAGCGTGTTCCAGATGTAGAGGATGGCGACGGCCGGCACGAGGACGGAAAACAGCATCCAGCCGAGGCCGAGCGTCAGAATCCCGAGGAAGAACACCAGGATCGCGAACGGAATGGTGAGCAGCGCGACGATGCAATAGTCGATGATGAAGGCGAGGACACGCCGCGTGCGCACGCCGTCATAGGCCCTGATATCATCGAGCCTGGAGGTGATGATTTCGCCGTCGAGAACGCACGCGTTCATGTCATTTCCTCGCAATCAGGCCCGGGCTAGGGTGCGGGCCGCCTGGTTTTGAAATGGTGAAGTCTTGCGACGGAATCAAGATCGGGCGTTTCCGCGGCATGCGGTGGGAACCGGCACCGGGTACAGCCCGAATCGGTTGAATTTGCAGCGCCGATGGCGTTAGCTTGCTGCAGCGCAACAAAGTGCGGACGAGGGGCGGGACGACATGGACTACGACATGCTGGTCATCGGCAGCGGCCCTTCCGGGCGCCGCGCCGCGGTGCAGTCGGCCAAGCTCGGCAAATCCGTGCTGGTGGTCGACAGGGGCCGGCGTCTTGGCGGTGTTTCCGTGCATACCGGCACCATCCCGTCGAAGACGCTGCGGGAAACCGTGCTCAATCTCTCCGGCTGGCGCGAGCGCGGCTTCTACGGGCGCGGCTACCGGGTCAAGCAGGACATTTCGGTCGGCGATCTGATCGAACGCCTGCACAAGACGCTCGATCACGAGGTCGAGGTGCTGCAACACCAGTTCATGCGCAACACGGTCAAGAGCGCGCGCGCCGCAGTCAAGTTTCTCGGGCCCAACAGAGCGAGCCTGACGACGGACACCGGCGACTATAGCGAAGTCGGTTTTGCGCACGCGCTGATCGCGGTCGGTACCCGCCCGCACCGGCCGCGCGATGTGCCTTTCGACAAGATCCGTATCTTCGACAGCGACGAGATGCTGGAGCTCGAGCGCTTGCCGCGGACATTGACGGTGATCGGCGCCGGCGTCATCGGCGTCGAGTACGCGACGATCTTTTCGGCGCTTGACGTGCCGGTGACGCTGGTCGAGCCGCGCAACACCATTCTCGATTTCGTCGACCGCGAGATCGTCGACGATTTCATCCATCAGATGCGTGACCGCGGCATGACGATCCGGCTCGGCAGTGCGATCAAGGAGATCGCCTCGAAACCCGACTACGCCGAGGTGACGCTTGCCGACGGCCGCACCATACGCTCGGAGATGGTGCTCTATGCCGCGGGGCGCAACGGCAATGTCGGCGCGCTCGGCCTGGACGTGGTCGGCATCGAGTCTGACTCCCGGGGCCGCATCAAGGTCGATCCGCAGACCTTCCGGACCAGCGCGCCGAACATCTATGCCGCCGGCGACGTCATCGGCTTTCCGAGCCTCGCCTCCACCTCGATGGAACAGGGCAGGGTGGCCGCCTGCCACGCCTTCGGCGTGCCCTTGCCGCCGCCGCCGGAAACCTTTCCCTACGGCATCTACGCCGTGCCGGAAATCTCGACCGTCGGCCAGTCCGAGGAGCAGGTGCGCGAGAGCGGCGGCGCGTATGAGGTCGGCGTGGCGCGCTTCCGCGAAACCTCGCGCGGCCATATCATGGGCGTCAACACCGGCTTCCTGAAGCTTCTGTTTTCGATCGAAACGCGCCGGCTGCTTGGCGCGCATATCGTCGGCGAGGGCGCGACCGAACTGATCCATATCGGCCAGGCGGTGATCAATCTCGGCGGTACCGTCGATTTCTTCGTCAACAACACCTTCAACTATCCGACGCTGGCCGAAGCCTACAAGATCGCCGGGCTGGATGCCTGGAACCGGATGGGGCGAGCATAGGCGGCGGGCTCATCAATTTGCCTGCGCCGTGGCGGTTGCCTGACTCGCCAGCCATTGCCTGACGATTTCAGCATCCCGATCGCCGATTTCATGGCCGGAGGCGATCGTGTGGGCCTCGACCTCGGCACCATGCCGGCCGAGCAGTCCGACCAGCGCGAGTGCTAAGGGCCCGTAGGTCAGGTCGGCGGCGCCGGATATGATTGCCACCCGTGCCTTGCGGAGATCCGCCGGCGGCACCTCGTCCAGCACGGGCATGGGTCGCAGCAACGCTGCTCGGGCGATGAGCCGCGGATGCAGCAGCATCACGCTTGAAACCAGGTTGGCGCCGTTGGAATAGCCGAGAAAAATTGCCCGGGAGAGGTCGAGGCCGTGGCGTTCCGCGGCTTCCGTGATGAAGCCAGCGAAAGCGTCCGCCTCTTTGCGGATGCTACCCTGTTCGAAGCGTATGGGCGAGATCCGTCTGAACCAGCGGAAACCATCCTCCTGGGCGATACGGCCACGCACCGCCACCAGCACCGCGTGCGGCGCGATTTGCTGCCCCAGCGCCACCAGAGTCGTCTCCTCGACACCGGATCCATGCAGCAGAAAAAGGCATTCGCGGGTTGGTTCTGCTGGTCTGTAGAGGCGATAGAAAAACGGCAGGTCGCGCCGCAAAAAGCCGTCTTCCGGAGGTTTTTCGGCCATAGTTGCATCCCGTCGTTTTTGTTCGTTTGCCGGCTTCAAAACGGAATATTTTCGAGCTCTTTCAAAGTTGATTGAACCGGGCGCATTTCAGTCCGTTTGTTCGCCGATATGCTCCTGAGGGAGGAATCGAAGCGGTGCGCCGGGCGGTCGCATCGGTCGCCGGCATGAACAACCAGCTTTGAGGCCTTTTATCGATGACCATGCCAAATTTACCGGATCGCGGCACGCGTATCCCGGATCGCGATGTGCGTATTCCGGATCGCGATACGCGTATCGATGTATTCCGCGCTCTCGCTCTGTTGATCATATTTGTCGACCATGTCCCGGGCACGATTTTCGAAACCCTGACCTATAAGAATTTTGGTTTTTCGGATGCCGCCGAGGCCTTCGTGCTGATCTCCGGCATGTCAGTCGCGCTCGCCTACGGCTCAAAATTCCAGTCCGGAAACCGGCTCATGGCGACACTGAAATTGTGGCGCCGCGCCGGTGTGCTCTATGTCGCCCACATTGTCACGACGATGGTGGTGCTGGCCATCTTCTGCGCGGCGGCGGTGTTCGCGAAGCGGCCGGACATGCTGACGCTGATCAACATCGAACCATTGATCAGGAACCCGCAGCAAGCGCTGATCGGCATCGTCACGCTTGGCCATCAGCTCGGCTACAACAACATCCTGCCGGTCTATGCGATGCTGCTGCTGATGGCGCCAACCTTTCCTGCTGTTCATCAGCCACAGACCTTTGGCGGCGCTGGCGATATCCGGAGCTCTGTGGCTGGTTGCCGGGATCTACCAGATCGCCCCGCCGAATTATCCTGAGCCCGGCTTCTGGTTCCTCAATCCGCTGTCGTGGCAATTCCTCTTCAACATCGGCCTGGCCAGTATGCTGCATATCAGGCGCGGCGGCACCATTCCGATCAATCGCTGGCTGGTCGTCGCGTCGGCGGTCTATGTCGCGGCGGCGTTGGTCTGGGTGCACAGCCCGCTATGGGGGCAGGTGTCGTGGCTGGACCTGCCCGTGGTGTTGACCGGCTTCGACAAGACATTCCTGTCGCTGCCGAGGCTGCTGCACATCCTGGCGGTGAGCTATCTGATCGTGGCGTTTCCTGCTGTCTTGAACCTGTTCCGCACCGGCCGCGATCCGCAGCGAGGCGCCGCCTGTCCATGCGTCCTTCGGGGTGGGAGCCATGGCGACTACCAACCCGTAGAGGACCGGCTCAGGCTGTTTTGGGCGGCGGCCCGGAAGATGCCCTGACGACGAGCTCGACGCCGAGCGTCTCGCGCCGCACCATGCCGTCGAAATCGAGGATCGTTCGCGCCGCCCGGCGGCCGATCTCGGCGATCGGCTGGGCGACCGTGGTGAGCGGAGGATCGCAAAGGGCGGCGTCAGGCACGCCGTCGAAGCCGATGACCGAGACGTCGCCGGGAACGGCCAGACCCCGCGCGGTCAGCCATTCGATCGCGACCATGGCCATCCGGTCCGACATCGCCAGGATGGCGGTCGGCGGCTCTGCCGAGGCGAAGATCGTTTCGAGGCCGGCTCTTGTGCTGGCTTCGTCGTTTTCGGTCTCGTATACCGGAATCCCGGCGGTATCGACGCCGAATCGGGAAAGCGCGTCGAAATAGCCGACGAGGCGATCGCGCGTGCCGGGGTAGACGGCCGTCCGGACTTGGCTCGGCGAGACAGGACCGGTCCTGTCGTCGGCGAAAGGCAGCGACAGAACGGCGAAGCGCCGATGGCCAAGCTCGGCAAGATGGTGCGCCGCCAGGCGGGCGCCGGCGACATTGTCGACGCCGATTGCCGAAACAGTGTCGTCGTCGAAGCCGAGCTCAAGCGCGACAAAGGGGAGTTTGCGTTCGCGCGTCAGTTCGACAAGGCGTGAGCCGCCCTCGATGCAGAACAGGATGAAGCCGTCGACCAGCGCGCTCTGGATATTCCAGGCAAGCTTCTCCTGATTACCAGCCGATACCAGCGCGATGCCGGCGCCGGTGGCGTCACATGCCTCGGAAATCCCGGCCATCATTGCGCGGGCAAAGGGATCGTCAAAGAAATAAGACAGCGGCTCGGTCGTGGCGACGCCGATCGCGTTGACCCTGCCGGCGCGCAGCAGCCGACCCTTCGGGTCGGGGCCCGCATAGCCCATCGCTTCGGCCGCTGCCTTGACCCGCTCGCGGACTTCCTCGCGTACGATCTCGGGACGGCTGAACACGTTGGAGGCGGTGCCGTGCGAAACCCCGGCGGCCTTGGCTATGTCGGCCAGCCGGATGGGTCGTGTATTGCCTTCGGTGTATGACGCCATTTTTCTGCCTCCGGATTGCCATCTAACATCTTTGTTGGATCGATTCAAATTTTTGCTTGACATTGGTGCGGTTGGGTATATTTTTGAATCGATCCAAGTGAACGCTAAACCGTCGATTGAATCGATTCAGGAAGGAGCGAGCCATGCACCCCGTCAACTATCTGTTCGAAGACATCTATCGCAACGACTGGAGCATTACCTCCAACGGGGTGACCCGGAAACGTCGCGGCAACGCCGGCCCGTGGATCCGCGATCTTCGTTTTCTTGTGGAGCGCAAGCGGAGCTGATCGGCACGGCATTTTCGGGCCAGTTGATTGGATCGATTCAAGTTTGAAAAAGGAGCCAAGCCATGCATCCGATCAATCATCTGTTCGAAGACATCTATCGCAACTATTGGGGCATCTCGCCGGCCCTCGATAGGCTGGAGCGGCGCCGCCCGACCACACCGGCGGCACGCAATCGCGACCTGCCGGTCCGGCCCGAATGCCGGCAAGACTGGCCATCGTCCGATTGACCGTCGTTTGCGGAAACGGGACCGAGCTGTTTGCCCGCAAGCGCCGCACTTTGAACTGGGGAGGGCTAGGGATGCCAGCCGGACTCCCACGATCGGTGCGGGGAATGCCGTCTCAGGAGCGCGGGCGCGCCAGCGCTGAGGCTGCAACCGCCAGCCAGCCGGCGATGAGCAGGGTGCCGCCGATCGGCGCCGACATCGGGAAAAGCCGCGAGCCGAGGAAGTCACGGGCGAGGAGATCACCGCAGAACAACACAAGCCCGACAAGAAGTATAAGGCTTGCGGTTTGCAGGATCCGGTTTGCGCCGACGAGGCCGACGGCAAGAAAAACCGGTGCATGCATGAGCAGGAACGACGCTGCCGTGCCGACGAAAACGCCGCCCAGATGTGCCGCCGCGGCGGAGAGCGCCACGCCGGCCGCGCCGCACAGGCCGCCGACGAAAACGAGGGTGCGGCCGCTGCCGCTTGCTGGTCGCTCGGCCGTGCTCATGTCGCTGGTCTCCGTGAAGCAGTGATAGCCCGCAAACGGTGTCAGGATTTGCCCGCCTGCACCAGCATGTCGCTTGCGCGGCGTGACTGGACCAGCCAGTTATACGCCGCTCCGCCCGCCATCAAAACGGACGTGCCGAGAAATACAGCGCGCATGCCGAAATGACCGCCGACGAAGCCGCCGAGCAGCGGCCCGGCGACCTGTCCGACATATTGCGCCGAGATCGACAAGCCCAGCACATTGCCGCCGACGCCGTCCGGAACATTGTGGCGGATGACGCTGGTGATGCAGGGCAAGAGGCCGCCAAGCGCCAGCCCCATCAGGAAACGCAGGCCGGCGAGCTGCCAGCCCTGCGTGACGAAGGCCTGCGGGATCAGCAGCAGCGCCGAGACGGCAAGCGCCCCAATGATGACGTTCCAGTGCCCGACGCGGTCGGCGAGCTTGCCGAGCCGCGAGGCCGACAGGATGGCGCCAAGTGCTGCCGCCGACATGACGACGCCGGAGGTCAGTGTTAGCAGGCTTTGATCCTTGATGAGCTGCTGCACGTAGACTGTGATGATCGGCTCGATCGACATGGTGGCGAAGCTCAACAGCGTGCCGGTCGCCAGCATGGCGACGACCGGGCGCTTGTCCGAGATTTGCGACCAGCCGCTGCCTTTCGGCTTCTTAGTCGATGCTGACTTGTCGGCTGCCTGGCGAGGGTTCTCCTTGATGAGAAAAGTCGTTGCCAGGAACGCCAGCAAAATGACGCCGCCGGCGAGCAGGAAGGTTGCGCGGATGCCGATCAAAGGCGGCAGCGCGCCGCCGAGCAGGGGGCCGACGAGGGCGCCGGCGGTGATGCCGGCCGACAGCACGCCAAGCGCCCAGCCTGACCAGTCCTTCGGCGTCTGCATGGCGACGAGAATGGTCGAACCCGAGGAATAGCCGCCGGCGAAACCGATCAGCAGGCGCAGCAGCACCAATTGCCAGACCGTCTCCACCATGCCGGTCAGCGACTTGCAGACGGCCATGCCGAAACTGGCGCGCACCAGCATCAGCTTGCGGCCGTAGCGATCGCCCAGCCGTCCCCACAGCGGCGCCACCAGCGCGGCGGCGAAGAACGTCGCGCCATAGGCGATGCCGGACCACTGCACGATCGCCGCGTGCCCCTCGGCACCCAGCTGTTCGACATAAAGCGGCAGGAAGGGCAACAGCAGGGTCATGGCGACAAGCGTGCTGAACGAGCCGGCAAAGCACACGACGAGATTGCGGCGCCAGTGGATGTTGTGGGTGCCTTGCATGGCAGGGGTGGTGTCTTGCGGCATGTCATGTCCTGTCGGGCAAGTCTGTCGGCGGCTTGCTGTGGATACTGTTTTGGGATACCAAGCTGGTATCCGTCATGGACGCAAGCCCGGCGGCTGTCAATGCGGCCCCTCTCAAACGTTATCGGCAAACGCTGGCCAGCGACCCGATCGCCGAAACAAATGGCCAGAACGGAACCGCCATGTCGCAGATGCAGAATGTCGAAAAGCAGCTTCGGGAGATGATCCTCGGCCTCGAGATCGGCCCCGGCGAGCGGCTGACGGAACGCTGGATCGAAAGCCGCTTCGGCGCATCGCGCACGCCGGTCAGGGCAGCATTGCTGCGGCTCGACACGGAAGGTCTGGTCTGCCGCGACGGGCGCGGCTGGACGGTATCGCCAATCAACCTCGCCGAGCTCGAGCAGATCGCCGTTTACCGCGAGGCGGTCGAGGTCGCGGCAGTCAGGCTGACCTGTGTCTTGGAGGACAGGAGCGGCGTCGACGTCATCGAGGCGATGCTGGACTCCTGCGACGCCGGCACCCCGCGCGAGGAATGGCATCGCGTCGGCATGGATTTTCACATCGAGCTGGCACGCCTGTCCGGCAACGAGTTCCTGTTCAGGGCGGTCCGCGATGCCATGACGCGCCTGTCGCGGGCGCGTTGGCTGGAGGTGCGCGACGAGGCGGCACTCGGCCGTGCCTGGGCCGAACACCGTGCCATTCTGGCAGCGGTGCGGGCCGGCGATGCCGATGCGGCGGCACACCGGCTTTCGGTCCATATTGTCGGCAGCCGCGACCGGCTGGTGACGTCATTGCACAATGACCGGCGCGGCCTGCGTGCCAGGGGATTTGCCGTCGTCGCGGCGTGATTGCTGAGGGCAACCACTTTCGCCCTCGCTTCGCGAGCGCCGATGGCGTAAGAGCGGCGATGGAAAACAACCGATTTGAAACACCCGTGACCGTCAAGTCGGGCGCGGAGGGAACCACTCAGCTCTTGCGTACGGCTCGCGAGGCTTCCGATTACCTCCTCAACAGCTGGCCCGGCAAGCGCAGTCCAAAGCATCGCGAAGCGCTGCAGGCCTGCCATGATGCGCTGGCCGGCGACAAACCGGCGATGACCGCAAGGCGCGCCTTCATCGCCGCCGCGCGCGAGGTGAACGTGTTCGTCAGCGACAAGGCGCCGGCCTGAAGACGCAGCGGGATTCCTAGGCCAAATCCGATCCGCCTCGCGGGCCGGATGCGTTTTACTCTGCCGTTTCCGTTTCGGTCTCGGAGGTGGTCTCGTCTTCGGGCTTCGAACGTTCCTTGGCTGCGACCTTGGCCGCCTGCTTTTCCGCCTTCTTGGCGGCCTTCTGCCGGTCACGTTCCTTGCGTTCCTGGCCGTAATTCGGTGCTCGAGCCATATCTCTTCCTTTCACAATCCCAAAGGTTCTTAGCCCTGCCTAGGAGCATTGGGCTACAAACACAACACCGCAAAGGGCGATCGGCTCCATACACAGCCGGCAGGCCGGCTGAACACGGTTCCGTGGCTTGCAAGATGGCTGGCACAATGGTGCAGGAGGGGCCGGGGGGCAAAATCACAAGCCGACTTTTTACCAAGTGACTGATGGCCACCCTTCAAAGAAACGCACAGAAGCTATTCTACTATGCGCGCAACGCCGTGCGCGATATCGCACCGCAGGCGCTGTTCCGTCGCAGGCTCGCCGGGCTGCTCGATCAGGCCAGGCTTTCGGACGGATCGGTCCGCGCTCGTCTCAAATATTACAATAGATTGCAGCATGCGTTCGCGCCGAGCGCCGGAGCCGTGCCGGTCAGCCGGCTGCCGAGAGGCCGGAGCATGTATTACTACGATCTGAAGGAATTTACCCGCTACTTCGATCCTGATTTGCGCATCGACCTCGAATTCGGCGACGTCGTCGAAGTGCCTGCGATGCCGTCGATCGTCAAGGATCGGCCGATCGCCGGCGACAACAGGAACGGGGTCCTGTTCAAGCTCAACAAGTTCCGCCACTTCCACATGCCCGCCGACGATGTTGCCTTCGCGGACAAGCTGTCGGTTGCGGTGTGGCGCGGCGAGCTCAACAACCCGATAAGGACCTTGCTTCTGGAGGCCGCGCGCAATCTGCCCTTTTGCGATTTCGGCACGCCCAAACCGACGGCAGCGCCGGAATATCGCAAGCCCTATCTGAGCATCGATCAGCAGCGGCGCTGTCGCTACATCATTTCGCTCGAAGGCAACGATGTGGCGACCAACCTAAAATGGATCATGAGTTCGAATTCGCTGTGCCTGATGCCGCCGCCGACATACGAGACATGGTTCGCCGAAAGCGAACTCGTGGCTGACGTTCACTATGTGCCGCTCGAACCTGATTTCTCGGATCTTGCCGAGCGGGTGCAGTATCTCGAACGTCATCCGACTGAGGCCGAGCGCATCGTTGACGCCGCCAACGCCTATTGCCGCAAGTTCGCCGATGAACGGGCCGAGCAGGCGATCTGCTTGCTCGTGCTCTACAAGTATTTCGTGCTCAGCGGCCAGATCGAGCCTGATCCCGAGGTCTGGCGTTTTATCTCAGACTAAGCCCGCGGCGACCTTCGACCTGATCCGGACCGTTGTCAGATATCTTCCCGGTCAAGAACCAGATCGGCCGGACCAAACCGGTCCTTTGCCGTGAATTGCTGGTGCCAGTAGGGATACAGAACGGGCGGGCGGCTCACAGCGTCCAAGCGTGCGCGCTCATCGCTGGTCAGCACCAGGCTTGCAGAGGCGATATTGTCCTTGAACTGCGCTTCGGTCCGTCCGCCAATAACCAGCGAGCTGACGGCCGGCCGGCCGAGCAGCCAGGCAAGCGCCACCTGCGCTGCTGAGACGCCATGGTTCTTGCCGATATAGGCAAGCACCTCGACGATCCGCCACAGCCGGTCCTCATCACGGATCGGCGGTTCCGTCCAGCCGCTGAGCTGGCGGGGGGTGGCCTGGTCGCGGTGGTATTTGCCGGACAGCAGTCCACCGGCGAGCGGGCTCCACACCAGCACGCCAAGCCCCTGGTCGACCGAGATCGGCAGCAGTTCATATTCGGCTTCGCGTGCTTCCAGCGTGTAGTGGATCTGCTGGGTGACGAAGCGCGGCTGGTGCTGGCGGTCGCTGATCCCCAGCGCCTTCATCACTTGCCAGCCCGAATAGTTGGAACAGCCGACATAGCGGACCTTACCCTGGCTGACGAGCGTGTCGAGCGCGGCGATGGTCTCCTCGATCGGCGTCGTACCGTCCCATTCGTGCAGGAAATAGATGTCGATGACGTCGGTCCTGAGGCGCTTCAGGCTCTTCTCGCACTCGCGGATCAGATGGTAGCGCGACAGCCCTTCGTCGTTGGGCCCGGTCCCGATCCGCATGCGCGCCTTGGAGGCGATCAGCACATCGCCCTTGCGTTTGCCGCCGAGCGCTTCGCCGATGATCTCTTCCGATAGCCCGTTCGAATAGACATTGGCGGTGTCGATGAGATTGATGCCGGAATCGATGCAGAGGTCGATCATCCGGCGCGCCTCGTCGAGATCGGTCTTGCCGACCGCCGAAAATGCGCCGGCGCCGCCGAAGGTCATGGTGCCCATGGTCAGCGTTGAAACCTTCAGCCCGGAACGGCCGAGTGTGCGGTATTCCATATCAGATCCTCGCAATTGCGTTGAGAAGGGCTGCTTCGAAGGCTGCCCAAAGGAGCCTGGCATTTGTAGGACAATTCAAGGCGCTTGTCGTGCATGCCATGGAGGCTGATCGATCACATCTCACGGATTTGCGCGACCGGCACACAGGCCGGCTGCAATAAAACCGTCATTGCCGGCCTGTATGCAGTCGGCTCAAGGTGTTCGATGTTGGCCGGCAGGTCGGACGCCGACACGGGCGTGCACGCGGAGCAGCATAAATGACCGAAGCAAAACAGAATTCTCCTGCCAAGGACTGGCTGGAAGCGGAGCTCGCCGATACGCTCGACGAAGATTACGAGCTGGAAATGTCGGAACCGGCGCTATCGCTGGAGATCGCCAAAATCTACAAGAAAGCGCATCCGCCCTCGATGGATCGCCAGCAATATTTTCGCGACCTGATCACGCTGCAGTCCGAATTGATCAAGCTGCAGTCCTGGGTGGCATATCACAAGAACAAGCTGGTGGTGATTTTCGAGGGCCGCGATTCGGCCGGCAAGGGCGGCGTCATCAAGCGCATCACCCAGCGGCTCAATCCGCGCATCTGCCGCGTCGTAGCACTTCCGGCGCCGACCGAGCGCGAGAAGTCGCAATGGTATTTCCAGCGCTACGTCCCGCATCTGCCGGCAGGCGGCGAGATCGTGCTGTTCGATCGCTCCTGGTACAACCGCTCCGGCGTCGAGCGGGTGATGGGCTTCGCCGAGCCGGATCAGGTCGAGGAGTTCTTCCGCGACGTGCCGGAGTTCGAGCGCATGCTCGTCCGCTCCGGCGTCACGCTGGTCAAATACTGGTTCTCCATCACCGACGAGGAGCAGCAGATGCGCTTCCAGATGCGCATCCATGATCCGATGAAGCAGTGGAAACTGTCGCCCATGGACCTGCAGTCGCGCGTGCGCTGGGAGCAGTACACCAAGGCCAAGGAAGAGACCTTCGCCCGCACCAACATTCCCGAAGCCCCCTGGTTCATCGTCGAAGGCAATGACAAGAAGCGCGCACGGCTGAACTGCATCGACCATCTCCTCAAGCAAATGCCTTACGAGGAGGTGCCGCTCGAAGAGATCACGCTACCCGACCGCGTCTTCAATCCCGAATACGAGCGCCAGGTGCTGCCGCGCGAGCTGTATGTGCCGGAGAAGTATTGATCATCTGGGACTGCTAAAGGCCCGGACGGGCGGCATTCCTTCGCGCCCCCTCTGTCCTGCCGGACATCTCCCCCCACGCGGGGGGAGATTGGCAGCGTCGCCGACGGCGCCACTTTTGCAACGCTGATGATTGGCGAAAGCCGGCGCGACATCCGATCTCCCCCCTGTTTGGACCGGGGACATCGCGAACAGGTGTGCGAGGACATCGCGAACAGTTTGGCGCGCTTTGCGCTGGGGGTTCGAGATGCCATTCGAGGACA